>NZ_JAABNI010000021.1:0-231562 GCF_009915995.1 Proteus sp. G2618
GGCTTGTAGTGGCGGTAAACTTGGGTTGAATGCGGCATTTTCTGCGTAACTACCTTGGAATATTTTGCCATTTTTCATTTGAACAGCAATACCACTGTGCGACTCACTATAAGGAGCATGGCTACGATTCGTGGCTTGTAGCGCTTGCTGTGCTAATTCACTAGGGTTATCAATTTTGTAACCGTGATTAACTTTGTCCATTAATAAAGAGGTGATATTGAGATCTTTCGGGCCAAAGCTATCAGGTAAATAATCACCTAATGTTGCCATTTTTCTTCCCGGTAACTGAATTTGAATATGGGTGCCACTGTTCAATTCGTTCATAAACTGGCGACAGTGACCACAAGGTGTATAGTTAACGGTAACGGAGATCAAGCGAGATTCACCTTGTAA
Source organism: Proteus sp. G2618 (assembly GCF_009915995.1). Lineage (NCBI taxonomy): Bacteria > Pseudomonadati > Pseudomonadota > Gammaproteobacteria > Enterobacterales > Morganellaceae > Proteus > Proteus sp. G2618. Next base: position 394 of record NZ_JAABNI010000021.1, read on the forward strand.
CCACGCATGAGTCACAGCACTTTGTTCTGCGTGAACAGTTTGTTGTAGTGGGGCACCTGCAAATTCCATGTTGGCACCAAAGTAGAGATTACCACTTTCACCACGAGCAATAGCACCAACATTAAAATGAGATATCGGTGTCACTGCACAAGCAGCCGCGACTGGTAAAAGTGCGAGGGCTAAGGCATCATCATTACATTGTAACTGTGTTTTTATGGCATTGACCTGCTCTGCTGTAAACATTGCAGGGAATTCATCCTGCTCAAGATAAGGAGCAAGTGCTTGTTGTAACTGAGGGGATAAATCTGACCAAACTGCCTGAAAACGAGTATGCATACATGAGTCTCCCATTAATCTTTCTGTATTATAAGATTCTAGGCATCTTTACTCATTCTTATATGTGATGAAAATCATATTTTCAATGAAACAATTGCAACAAATTCATTAATTGAGAGATGTATCTCAAATTTATAGCATTTTTCTCAAAAATAGTGAGATGAAAAATCTCCAAAGGGAATGAAATTTTAATTGAACACTTCTGTGATAACTCGCTAATCCAAATCTATTAATGCCGTACTTATAAAATAAACGTTTATTTCTTGTAAATAGCGAATGAATTAATGGAAAATCTCCAACACTTTATTTGCGGGTTACAGGAACCCCCCTTATGATTGGAGTGAGATTGCAAGTTGGTTTGCTTCTAAAGTCTTAGTTGATACTGAAATAGTGAAAAATGCACATTTTACATCAATGATTAATATGGCATTGAAACTTAGAAAAGGTGAACTAACCGAAGTATCTTTATTAATTTCTGAATAGGCATAAAAAAACCTTCGTCTTAATTAGGCGAAGGTTTTTGTTTTACCACTGGAAATGAGGTTAACTATAAAGATGCAAAATAATAGGGAAGATAAACGGAGCAAGTAAAGAGGTAATAATCCCGCATGTCATTAATGCCAATGAACTATAAGCACCTTCGATATAATCCACTTCTGCCGCTCTTGCTGTTCCTACTGCATGCGAAACGGTTCCCATCGCTAATCCCCGAGAGGCGTGAGTTGGAATTCGCAAGATCTTGAATAGAGTGTGACCAAAAATGGCACCTAAAATACCTACTGCAATAACACATGCAGCACTGATTGCAGGAATACCACCTATGGAGTCTGCAACTGCCATTGCGATAGGTGTTGTGACTGATTTAGGTAAGACTGATGCGGCAATTTCGGGAGTTGCTCCTGCCCATAAGGCAATCGCAGTACCACTGACCATGGCTGCAACACTACCAATAAAGCAAATACTTATTAGTGATTTCCATTGTGCGCGAATTTGGTGTAATTGCTGATAAAGCGGAATAGCTAAAGCAACAACGGCAGGTTGTAATAAATCATTTAAAATACGGCTACCTGCAAAATAGTGTTCGTAAGGAGTATGTGTAATTAATAAGATAGGAATAATAACCGCAATACCAATAAGTAAAGGGTTCAATATAGGTAATTTATAACGAGCAGCAAGTTTACGTGATAAATAAAAGATAATTATGGTTAAAGGAAGTGACCACCATATATTCGTTAACACTAACATTTTTTCTTCTCACTTAATGCTTTATCATCATCTTTTTCTTTTGTTTCAATAATATCTTCAACTAGATCTGGTTTTGAACCTACGATAATACGCTCACGATGAACATAATGTGAACAGTAAGCAACCAGTGCCATAACCCCAAACGTACTGACTATACAGGCTAAAACGATAGGGAAAAGTTGCTGGCTAAGTAAATCATAATAATTCATTACGGCTACCCCGATAGGGATAAAGAGCAATGACATATTTTTCAGCAGGATATTGGCGCCAGGTTTAACCCAACGCAAAGGAATAAGCTGGAAAGCAAGTAAACCAAAAAGGATCAGTAACCCAATAATACTACCTGGAACCGCGAAGGGTAGAAGAGCTGAAATAAGATTACCAGCAAAAAGACAAAGATAAAGTACCAAAAAAGATCGTAGATAATGCCAAAGTGTAATCTGCAATCGTGCCCGTTTAGATTTCATAAGTAAGTGTCCCAAATCAACTAACAGAATTATCATACACCGATTTTGAAAGTGTGCTATGGATCACAATAAAAAAAGAGCGGGGCTCTAATAGAACCCCGCCATATATTTATTTGGCAAATGAATCTTGGTTGTTATTTCACTTGTTGACCCGGTTTTGCACCAGAATCTGGACTGAGTAAGAAAATATCTTTATCGCCAGGGCCTGCTGCCATTACCATGCCTTCTGAAATACCAAAACGCATTTTACGAGGTGCTAAGTTTGCTACCATTACCGTTAAGCGACCTTCTAACACTTTAGGATCTGGGTATGCAGTACGAATACCTGAGAATACTTGGCGAGTTTCGCCACCTAAGTCCAAAATTAATTTCAGTAGTTTGTCTGAGCCTTCAACAAAGTCTGCTTGTTTAATTTCAGCGATACGCATATCGATTTTCGCAAAATCATCAAATTTGATGGTTTCTTGAATAGGTGCATCAGCCAATGGCCCCGTTACTTCTTTTACTGGAGCAATGGTACTTTTTGATGCTTCAACCATTGCGTTAGCTTTATCCATTTCAATACGGTTAAACAACGCTTTGAATTTAGTGATTTCTTGGCCTAACAGTGGTTGATCAAGTGCATCCCATGTTAATTGGGTTTGTAAAAAGGCTTCTGAACGTTCTGTCAGTGAAGGTAATACAGGTTTCAGATACGTCATCAATACACGGAATAAGTTAATTCCCATAGTACAGATTGCTTGTAACTGAGTATCTTGACCTTCTTGTTTTGCCACTACCCAAGGGGCTTTTTCATCGATATAACGGTTAGCTTCGTCAGCTAATGCCATAATTTCACGAATGGCTTTACCAAACTCACGATTTTCAAATGATTGTGCGATAGTTTCTTTCATATCAACAAAGTGTTGATAAAGTTTAGCATCATCTAAAGAATCAGCTAATTTGCCATCAAAACGCTTGCTGATAAAACCTGCTGTACGCGATGCAAGGTTCACTACTTTATTAACGATGTCACTGTTTACACGTTGAACAAAGTCTTCTAAGTTTAGGTCAATATCGTCAATGCGTGATGAAAGTTTTGCAGCATAGTAATAACGTAGGCAATCCGCATCAAAATGATCAAGATAAGCGCGAGCAGTAATAAAGGTGCCACGAGATTTTGACATCTTCGCACCATTTACTGTGACATAACCATGAACAAACAAGTTTGTTGGTTTGCGATATTCGCTACCTTCTAACATTGCAGGCCAGAATAAGCTGTGGAAATAGACGATATCTTTACCAATAAAGTGATAAAGGTCAGCTTTGCTGTCTTTATTCCAAAATTCATCAAAACTTAAATCACCACGTTTTTCACATAAGTTTAAGAATGAACTCATGTAGCCAATCGGTGCATCTAGCCATACATAGAAATATTTACCCGGTGCATCTGGAATTTCGAAACCGAAATAAGGCGCGTCACGAGTGATATCCCACTGTTGTAAACCACTGTCGAACCATTCTTGCATCTTATTCGCAACTTGTTCTTGCAGTGCACCAGAGCGTATCCACGCTTGTAACATGTTGCTAAATGCAGGTAAGTCGAAGAAATAGTGTTCTGTTTCGCGCATTACAGGCGTTGAACCTGATACGACAGAGCGTGGATTAATTAATTCTGTTGGGCTGTAAGTTGAGCCACAAACTTCACAGTTATCACCATATTGGTCTTGCGCTTTACATTTAGGGCAAGTGCCTTTTACAAAACGGTCAGGCAAGAACATGCCTTTTTCTTCATCATAAAGCTGAGAAATTGTTTTGCTTTTGATGTGACCATTCTTTTTCAGTGCAAGATAAATTTTAGTCGATAATTGGCGACTCTCTTCACTGTGTGTAGAGTGATAATTGTCATAACTGATATTGAAGCCTGCAAAATCCTGCTGATGCTCTTTGCTCATTTCTTCAATCATGGCTTCTGGAGTTATGCCCAATTGTTGAGCTTTCAGCATAATTGGGGTGCCGTGGGCATCGTCAGCGCAGATGAAATGAACTTCTTTGCCGCGCATTCGTTGATAACGGACCCAGATATCTGCCTGAATGTGCTCAAGGATATGACCGAGATGAATTGAACCGTTAGCATAAGGTAACGCGCAGGTTACCAATAATTTATTCGCGACGTGAGACATAGTAAGGATCTTACTTCCATAAAATTAATAAAAGGGACTTTGATGGTAACCGATCCATCATGATGTCGCTAGGGCAATAATCGAGTTTTTGCAAGAGAAATTTCAGTTGGCAAATTGAGGTAAGGCATTATCGTAGTCATCTACTATCTGATATGATAGATACACTCATATATTTAATAAATAATGAAAACGAGAGGAGCCGGGATGAGTGATAAATCCCCCGAGCAGACCACCCCTGAGATTCTGAACGAAAAAGTTTCAGGTGTCTTGTCTACTTTTGAACACCCGACATTGAAACGTAATCTGCTTTCTCTAAAAGCACTACATCAATGTGCGATGATTGACGATGTTCTTCATATCGAATTAGTGATGCCGTTTGTTTGGAAAAAACCTTTCCAAGTCCTAATCGAAGAAAAAACAGCTGAACTTCGCAACATCACTGGCGCAAAAGCCATTGAATGGAAACTCAAGCACAATATTTCAACCTTACGTCGCGCAAATGATCTGCCTGGTGTTAATGGTGTTCGTAATATTCTTGCAGTGAGCTCTGGTAAAGGTGGCGTAGGTAAATCAAGTACAGCAGTGAACCTTGCATTAGCACTTGCACAAGAAGGCGCTAAAGTAGGTATTCTTGATGCTGATATTTACGGCCCGTCTATTCCTAATATGTTGGGTACCACAATGGAGCGTCCAACGTCTCCTGATGGACAACATATGGCGCCGATTATGGCTTATGGTTTAGCGTCTAACTCTATCGGTTATTTAGTCACTGATGATAATGCGATGGTATGGCGTGGTCCTATGGCGAGTAAAGCATTAATGCAAATGCTCCAAGATACGCTGTGGCCTGACTTGGATTATCTGGTTATCGATATGCCACCGGGAACAGGTGATATTCAATTAACCTTATCTCAAAATATCCCAGTAACTGCTGCTGTTGTAGTAACAACACCACAAGATATTGCGCTGGTGGATGCGATGAAAGGGATTGTCATGTTTAAGAAAGTCAATGTGCCTGTATTAGGTATTATTGAAAACATGAGCGCACATATTTGTAGCAACTGTGGTCACCTTGAACCTATCTTTGGTACTGGTGGTGCGGCGAAATTGGCTGAGAAGTATCATTGCGAATTATTAGGTCAAGTTCCTCTTCATATCTCTTTACGTGAAGACTTAGACCGCGGACAACCAACAGTGATGCGTGATCCTGAAGGCGAGTTTGCTGATATTTATCGCGAAATCGCATCAACAGTTTCTGCTCAAATGTATTGGGATGGAGATGCAATCCCAACGGAAATTTCTTTCCGCGCAGTGTAATTGCTGTTCAATAATACATTGAATTATTTGCTGATTTAAATGGAGAGTCATTTGGCTTTCCATTTTTTACATGTGATTTCCGACTGTTTTTGATAAAAAACAAATAGATTTCTGGTTTTACGCTGGAACCAGAGTGATTTCAAAACTATAATCTGCGCTAGCGTAATATTTACATATTATTACGTTATCCCTCTTTTTATTTCAAACCAGGTTTTTGATTATGGCTGACACAGCACATCAGTGCACAATTGTAGGTATCGCTGGAGCTTCTGCTTCGGGTAAGAGTCTTATTGCAAGTACACTTTACCGCGAATTAAGAGCACAAGTAGGTGATCATAATATCGGTGTGATACCAGAAGATTGTTATTATCGTGACCAAAGTGATTTAACGATGGAAGAACGATATAAGGTCAATTATGACCACCCAAATTCGATGGATCACGCACTTTTATATCAGCATTTGTGTGAACTCAAAGCAGGAAAAAACATCGAACTCCCTCAATATGACTACGTTGCTCACACTCGCAAAGCAGAATCCATTTCTTTTCAACCCAAAAAAGTTATTATCATTGAAGGCATCTTGTTATTAACAGATAAACGCCTGCGTGAAGAGATGGATTTCTCTATCTTTGTTGATACGCCATTAGATATTTGCTTAATGCGTAGAATTAAACGTGATGTGAATGAACGTGGACGTAGCTTAGACTCAGTCATTGAACAATATAATAAAACCGTTCGTCCTATGTTCTTCCAGTTTATTGAACCTTCTAAACAATATGCCGATATTATTGTCCCTAGAGGGGGTAAAAACCGTGTTGCGATTGATATTCTGAAAGCAAAAATTGGTCAGTTCTGCGAATAATAGATTCATTTGTGGGCAGCTTTCATGCATGATGAAACTGCCTGTTTAATTTGAAGAAGGAAATAAAATGCGATTATGCGACCGTGATATTATTCAGTGGCTGGATGAAGGTAAATTAGTCATTGAACCCCGCCCGCCCATCGAGCGAATTAACGGCGCAACAGCAGATGTTTGCTTAGGAAATCAATTTCGTGTTTTCCAAGGTCATACTGCAGCTTATATTGATTTAAGTGGTCCTAAGGCAGAAGTAAATGCAGCGCTAGAGCGTGTGATGAGTGATGAAATTGTTTTACCTGAAGGTGAGGCATTCTTCTTACATCCTGGTGAATTAGCGTTAGCTGTGACACTTGAATCAGTCACATTACCTGATAATGTGGTGGGGTGGTTAGATGGACGCTCATCATTAGCTCGTTTAGGTTTAATGGTGCATGTTACCGCTCATCGTATTGATCCAGGCTGGCATGGACAAATCGTATTAGAGTTTTTCAATTCAGGTAAACTCCCTCTCGCATTAAGACCGGGTATGGTTATTGGTGCATTAAGCTTTGAGCCTATGTCTGGTTCTGCTGATAGACCTTATAATCGTCGTCAAGATGCAAAATATAAAAATCAACAAGGTGCAGTTGGTAGTCGGATTAGTGAAGATTAACTATCTTTATAATCATTATTATCATATTTCACTAAGCGGGTAATTGTATGAAAAGGTTTCTGACAACACTGGCTATTTTGCTTGTGGTTATTTTGGCAGGCTTAACAGCGTTAGTTTTACTCATTAACCCCAATGATTTCCGCGGATACCTTGTTGAAAGGGTCGAAAAACAAAGCGGTTATAAACTCACATTACAAGATGATATGCGTTGGCATGTATGGCCAAAGTTAAGCATTATTAGTGGTAAAATGTCATTGACAGCACCTGGTGCTGAAATGCCTTTAGTTACAGCCGATAATATGCGTCTTGATGTTGAGTTATTACCGCTACTTTCTCATCAACTTGAAGTAAAAGAAGTCATGCTTAAAGGTGCCGTTGTTCGCCAAACACCGGAAAGCAAAGCTATTCCTAAAATATCACCGCCTTCTACTCCTCGAGATATTTCTCACCCAGTAATCGAACCTAGAGCCAATAATTGGCAATTGAATATCGCCAAAGTAAAAATTTCAGACAGCTTAATTATTTGGCAAATGAAAGACGGTGAACAGCTTAATTTACGCGATATTAATTTATCGTTGAAAACAGACGAGAAAAAACAAGTTAGTCTTGAGATGAGCACGAAAGTGAATCGTGACCGTCGTGAGATCACCCTAAATGTTGCCGCTAATGCGGATATGAACAGTTATCCTTACCAAATTGCAGGTAATATCACACAGTTAGATTATGCTTTATCAGGAATAGGGATCCCTGAAAATGGCATAACAGGAAGTTTAACTTCAGATTTTACGATCCAAAATGAAGGTGTGAGAAAAATTTCACTTGATAACTTAAATCTCACTGCTAATGACAGCCAACTGCAAGGTAATATCAGTGCGGAATTTGCAGGTAAAACACGTTATCAAGTTGATTTAAAAGGTGAACAATTAAATTTAAATACGTTGTTACCAGAGTTAGCTGCGACTAAAACAACGGAAACCGCATTATTGTCCCCTAAAGATAATCAGACGCCATCATCGTTTTCATTATTTAATATTGCACATGCAGCGCCAGCACCAAATGCCACAATTATGGCAAAGCCGGTTATTACTTCAGTTACTATTGAAAATAAAGAATATGATTTAACGCATTGGGGCGATATTGAGTTTACGCTGAAATTAGCACTGAATAAGCTTCTTTATAAAGATTTAGAGATTAATAATTTTAAACTTGATGCTTTAAATAATCCTAAGTCGCTGAATATTCAAACCTTAACAGGACATGTCCTTCAAGGTGACTTCTCACTTCCAGCAGTTATCTCTACAAGCATTGTGCCAGCACATATCAGCATGGATGTCACAATGAACAATATTCCATTACAACCGCTATTGCGTGTGTTTAATCAACCTGAAAATTTCAGTGGATTAATTTCGGCAAAAGGGAATTTAGAAGGTGCGGGATATAACCGAAAAGCCTTTTATAATTATTGGCAAGGTACGCTCAATACATCTGTTAGCCAATTTAAAATGCAAGGATTAAATGTTCCGCAGGTTATTCAGCAATCAGTCGCTCAAGCGACAGATAAAGTAATTTATCCTGAAGATATCGAGAGTTACACACAAGCAGATAATGTGATTGCCCAATTTAAATTAACCCCAAAAGGACAATTGACGGTTAATTCTCTTGATGCTCAAGCTGATGCTTATCAAATTAAAGGGCAGGGTAAAGTTAACCTTCAACGTCATGATCTTGATGTAACACTATTGGTTAATATTAAAAAAGGGTGGGGTAAAGAAAATGAATTTATTCGCCAACTGGCTAAAGTTGATATTCCATTAAGGCTTTATGGGGATTGGAATGAGGTGCAATATGAGCTCAATGTCGAAAAATTATTGCGCGATCAATTACAGCAAAAAGCGAAACAAGCCATCGATAATTGGCTAAATAAGCAAGATGCTGAAAGCCCAGAAGTAAAAGCACTTAATCAGTTATTGAAGAAAATTTAATTTCACGACTTTTAACTTCATCACACTCCTAATAAAAGCACACTATTTTGATAATTGTGTGCTTTTTGCTTTATATCTATCATTTAATTTATATTTTGAATGAAAAGTAAGCATTCGTGCTATGTATATGTAAAAAAATAGTCGTTTTTTTTGATATATGTCATACACTGCAACGTTGCCTTTGGGCAGAGTGTGTCAATCGCACTAAACGCAAAAATGATGATAAAAATAAAAAACTTCATTTGATAAATGACTACTTTAGACAGGATAAATAAATGATTGAAATTCTTATCGGCGCCTTCGTTGCTGTAGGTGTTGGACGTTATATTGTAAAAGGCTATTCACCAACTGGTGTTTTAATGACGGGTGGTCTGTTATTACTGATCATCAGCGTTATTATGGGAAGGGCTGTTTTACCTGCAAGTGCAACTGCAACAGGCTACGGCTTAATCGATATTGTTGAGTATGTGAAAAATCTACTAATGAGCCGTGGTGGCGATTTAGGCATGATGATCATGATACTTTGTGGTTTTGCTTCTTATATGACACACATCGGTGCTAATGATGTTGTTGTTAAATTAGCATCACGCCCACTAAAAATGATTAACTCACCATATCTTCTGATGGTTGCGGCTTACATTGTTGCATGTTTGATGTCACTGGCTGTTTCATCAGCAACAGGTTTAGGGGTGTTGTTAATGGCAACTCTATTCCCTGTTATGGTGAATATGGGAATTAGTCGCGGTGCAGCTGCTGCAATTTGTGCGTCTCCAGCCTCTATTATTTTAGCGCCAACATCAGGTGATGTTATTTTAGCCGCTGAAGCGTCTCAAATGCCGTTGATTGATTTCGCATTTAAAACCACATTGCCTATCTCTATTGCTGCAATTATTGGTATGTGCATTGCGCACTTCTTCTGGCAACGTTACCTTGACCGCAAAGAGCACATTGAAACTGAAATGTTAGACGTGAATGAAATCAAAACTCACGCACCAAGTTTCTATGCGATTTTACCTTTTACGCCAATCATTGGTGTTCTCGTTTTTGATGGTAAATGGCTACCAGAGCTTCATATCGTTGCCATTATTATCATCTGTATGATTTTAGCGGCTATTATCGAATTTATTCGCAGCTTTAGTGCAAAACAAGTTTTTGAAGGTTTAGAAGTTGCTTACCGCGGTATGGCAGATGCATTTGCTCAAGTTGTTATGTTATTAGTCGCAGCAGGGGTATTTGCTCAAGGTTTAACAACGGTTGGCTTTATTAATGCATTAATTGAAGGTGCTCAGTCATTAGGTTCAGGTGCGATTGTGATGATGATTGCATTGGTATTAATTACCATGCTAGCAGCAATGACCACAGGCTCTGGTAACGCACCATTCTATGCATTTGTTGAATTAATTCCTCGTCTAGCAAGCAACATGGGTGTTAACCCAGCTTATTTAACGATTCCAATGTTACAAGCTTCAAACTTAGGCCGTACATTATCACCTGTTTCTGGTGTTGTGGTTGCGGTATCGGGTATGGCAAAAATTTCACCTTTCGAAGTGATGAAACGTGTTTCTGTACCTGTTTTAGTAGGTCTTGTTATTGTTATTGTTGCTACTGAAATTCTTGTACCAAGTACATTGGGTTAATTATTAACTTATGAAATTAATCTAAATTTATTGTTTTAAATTTTATTGGCGGGCTTTGTAATTGAACAAAGCCCGTTTTTTATTAGCTTAAGAAAAGCCGTATAAAAATAATTATTTAAACTGAATAAAGGCATTTGCGACTTTTTTAGGACCTTCATATATTTCAAATTTTTCTAATTCTTTTAATAAATGATGAGGGGCATATTCAACTAAAAACTGCATAGTGCCCTCACTTATCCAATGCTCAGACTCTTGTTTTGTGTGAGTGAGTTTAATGTTAAGACTCCAGCTATTTGGTTCATAAGGCAGTTGAGTCGTTGGATAATAAAAACCAGCTAAAGGCGGTGGTGATTGTCTTCCCCCTTCAGCAGAGGTTAACCAGACGATTTTAATCCAGACATTGGTATGCATATTATTTTCCAGTAGACACTATCTCCAGATAAAAAATATCCGCCTTAAAGGCGGATATTTTGCTATTTGACAGGGATTATGCTTCGTCAACGTTTTCTTCGTCTTCAGGTGTTGGTTCTACAATTCGAACTTTATTAATTCGATGGTTGTTCACTTCTAACGGCTCAAATTCAATGCCATCAATAAGGATCTTTTCACCAACAGTTGGAACACGTTGTAAATGTTCCATTAATAAGCCGGCTAAGGTTTCATACTCACGTTTTTCATCCAATTTGATTGGAATATAAAGCACTAAGTCTTCAAGTGGTGTAAAGCCGTTAACTGTCCATGAACCATCTTCATTTTGAACCAAGTCGTGACGTGAATCGTTTTCTTCAGAACTGACTGGTAAGTTACCCGCGATGGTCTCCATAACGTCAGTTAGTGTCACGATCCCTTCTACTGAACCAAATTCATCTACGACAAAAGCAAAGTGAGTATGCGCACTTCGGAATTGCTCTAACGCTTGCAGCAAGGATAAACCTTCAGGGAAAATCAGCGGTTGTGTGACCAGTAAACGTAAGTCTAGTGGTTCATTACGTAACTGTTGGTTTAACAGTTGGATCACATTAACAACCCCAACAGGTTCATCACTGTGTTGTTCATCCGTAATCACTAGGCGAGAGTGAGGATCCTTTTCCAATAATTGGCGGATATCATCTTGTGTTGAATTTAAGTCTACATATTCAACATCATGACGAGAAGTCATTATACTGTTCACATTACGTTGACTTAAACCAAGCACACGCACAATCATTTGACGTTCTTGGGGATCAAACACCTCTTCAGCATCAGAGACTAAATCAGATGTGTGATGATCTAATTCGGATGATTCAGGCTTACCATTAATAATACGTAACACCGCTTCTGCTGTTCGTTCACGTAAAGAACGAGAAGCTGATAAGAAACGACGACGGTTAAATTGTGCTAACTGATTAAAGACTTCTATCATGATAGAGAAGCCAATCGCTGCATATAGGTAACCTTTTGGAATGGCGTAACCAAAGCCTTCGGCAACTAATGCAAAACCAATCATCAGTAAGAAACTTAAACACAAAATAACAATGGTTGGGTGGTTATTGACGAAGTTTGTTAAAGGTTTACTTGCCAGGATCATCAAGAGCATTGCGATAGTAACAGCTGCAATCATAACGCCTAAATGATCAACCATACCCACAGCAGTTATTACTGAGTCAAGCGAGAATACTGCATCCAGCACGATAATTTGGGCAACAACAGACCAAAAGCTAGTTGTTTTACGTTGTTTTCCCTCATTATGGTCTTTACCTTCTAGCCGTTCATTAAGCTCCATGGTGGCCTTGAACAACAAGAATATCCCTCCGAGAAGCATAATTAAGTCTCTTGCACTGAAAGGATGATCAAACAGTGTAACAAGAGGTTTTGTCAGAGTGATAAGCCAAGAGAGACTAAATAACAACACGACACGCATAATTAAGGCACATAATAGCCCGGTTATACGCGCTTTATCTCTTAGTTTTGCTGGAAGTTTATCTGCCAGAATAGCAATAAAAACAAGGTTATCAATACCAAGTACGATTTCGAGAACAATTAGGGTGGAGAGTCCTACCCAAATCGTCGGATCCAAGATCCATTCCATACAGTTTGTTTTACCTTCTATAAAGACGGCATATGCCGACAAGGGAATAATGAGCAATTTGCAGGAATTTTTCAATAATTTATTATTAATATAAAGGCAATAATTTCATTTTACGTGAAAGAGTGCGATATCGATTGCATCAATAACTACCACCAATGATGAGAGTGCGTTACTATGTGATCAGGTTAACACATTGTCAGTACAGTGATACTGGCAGGTTTATTTTCAGACGGGAGTTATTTTCATGTCAAAACAGCAAATCGGCGTGGTTGGTATGGCAGTTATGGGACGTAACCTTGCGCTAAATATTGAAAGCCGTGGTTATTCTGTATCCATTTACAACCGCTCAAGCGATAAAACCAACGAAGTTATCGCTGAAAATCCAGGTAAAAAACTGGTTCCGAATTATTCTATTGAAGAGTTTGTTGATTCGTTAGAAAAACCGCGCCGTATTTTATTAATGGTAAAAGCGGGTGAAGCAACGGATAAAACAATTGCTGCATTGACACCGCATTTAGATAAAGGCGATATCCTTATTGATGGCGGAAATACTTTCTTTAAAGATACCATTCGTCGTAATCGTGAATTATCAGCACAAGGTTTTAACTTCATTGGTACAGGTGTTTCTGGTGGTGAAGAAGGCGCATTAAAAGGCCCTTCAATTATGCCTGGTGGACAAAAAGAAGCTTATGAATTAGTAGCTCCAATCCTTGAAAAAATTGCGGCGGTTGCTGAAGGCGAACCTTGTGTGACTTATATCGGTGCTGATGGCGCGGGTCACTATGTGAAAATGGTTCACAACGGTATCGAATATGGCGATATGCAACTGATTGCAGAAGCGTATTCAGTATTAAAACACTCTTTAGGTCTAACTAATGAAGAATTAGCAGAAACCTTTACCGAGTGGAATAAAGGTGAATTAAGTAGCTACCTGATTGAAATCACTGCTGATATCTTCCGTAAAAAAGATGAAGAGGGTAAATACCTTGTTGATGTTATTCTTGATGAAGCAGCAAACAAAGGTACAGGTAAATGGACAAGCCAAAGTTCTTTAGATTTAGGTGTGCCAGTTACACTTATCACTGAATCTGTCTTTGCGCGTTATATCTCTTCATTAAAAGATCAACGTGTTGCGGCATCTAAAGTATTATCAGGGCCAACACCTAAAGCATTTTCTGGTGATAAAAAAGCCTTTATTGAAAATGTTCGTCGTGCACTGTATTTAGGTAAAATCGTTTCTTATGCTCAAGGTTTCCAACAACTGAAAGCAGCATCAGACGAATATAACTGGGATTTAAACTACGGTGAAATCGCGAAGATTTTCCGTGCGGGTTGTATCATTCGTGCTCAATTCCTGCAAAAAATTACAGATGCTTATAACGAAGATGCAAGCATTGCAAATCTGCTGTTAGCACCATACTTCAAACAAATCGCTGATGATTACCAACAAGCTTTACGTGATGTTGTTTGTTATGGTGTACAAGCAGGTATTCCTACTCCAACATTCTCTGCAGCTATTTCTTACTACGATAGCTATCGTGCAGAAGTGTTACCAGCAAACTTAATCCAAGCTCAACGTGACTATTTTGGTGCGCATACTTATAAACGTACTGATAAAGATGGCGTATTCCATACTGAGTGGATGGAATAAATATATTTAATATTAGGTTATATAATTAAAATATAACAAAGAAAAGGTGCTCAAATTGAGTACCTTTTTTATTTAATGAAAATAAATATCCAATTATTTATATTGCAGGGTATAAACAACACTACTATTAACTTTACCAGCAGTTGTTGTGCTTGTTGCATAATATTGAATGGTATAAGGTAAGGTAGCTAAAAAGTGTCGACCTCAATCTTCACATATCATTTTCTATTGGCAGATCTTTCTAATAGAGGTATTGCTCTTTCTTCTCCCCAGCTTTGTAGTGCCGCTAAAACGTGAGAGAGTGATTCTCCATCTTCACTGAGTTTATATTCAACTTTGGGCGGAATCTCAGCATACACTTTGCGCTCAATAAGCCCATCAGATTCAAGTTCACGTAACTGTTTAGTCAGCATTCGAGGTGTTATTGAAATAAGTTTTCTTTTTAGTTCATTAAATCGCAGTATTTTTCCCTGTAAATGGTAAAGGATCATACCTTTTCCTTTACCTCCCATTAGCTCTAAAGACGCTTCAACAGGGCATCCATCATAGGTGTAGTCGTTATATCTATTCTTTTTTACAGTATCCATTTGTATCCTATATACATAAATTGTACGTACTTGCCAGATAGTAAATTATAATTAAAATGTACCCGATACAAGTGTCTTACTTTGGAATAGGTGTAATAAATGAATTTATTAAAGATATTGAAAACACGTTATGCGACAAAACATTTTGATAAAAACAAAGTGATCCCTGAGCAAGAATTAGAACAAATTAAAGCATTATTACAACTAAGCCCATCAAGTGTGAACACTCAACCATGGCATTTTATCATCGCGAAAACTGATGATGCTAAGCAGAAAATTGCTGGCTCAACAGAAGGGGGGTATGAGTTCAATAAAGAGAAAATATTAAGTGCTTCACATGTTGTGGTTATGTGTGCAAGAAATACGTTATCTGAAGAATATCTCTCTCATTTGCTTGAATTAGAAGATCAAGCAGGACGATATCCTGAAGCCGAATTTAAAGAGCAAAATAATCTCGCAAGATCATTTTTTGTTAATCTACATGAAAAACAACTTGGTGATTTATCTCATTGGATAGAGAAACAGGTTTATTTAAATATGGGATCACTATTACTAGGTGCCGCAATGTTAGGAATAGATGCTCTTCCAATGGAAGGCTTTGATTTATCAAAAATAGATTCAACATTTTCTTTAAATAATAAAGGTCTTCATGCTGTGACAATAGTTGCATTAGGTTATAGAGAAGAAGATGATTTCAACTACAATTTGCCAAAATCAAGATTGCCACAAAGTGAAATTATCACAGATATTTAGATTTTAAGTTTTTGATTTAAACCTCACTTTATTAAGTGAGGTTTTTTCATTATAGCTTTTATTTTAGTTAATGATTATCGTTGTTTAATAAGCTCAGTAATATCTATTTAGAATTATATTAATGAATCATTCTCCTTATCCTGTCATATTAGATGCATGTGTTTTATATCCATCATTATTACGAGGTTTATTAATACGTTTAGGGATAGCAGAACTCTATCAACCACAATAGACTGAAACTATTCATAATGAATGGCAACGTAATCTTTTAATAATAGACCTGACTTAACATCAAAACAAATAGAACATATTGCTACGCTAATGGATAAAGCAATACCAAGTGCAATGATAAATGGTTATGAAGAGCTTATTGATGGATTAGTTTTACCCAAAGAAAAAATATGAAAAAGCCAACAATGAATATACAGTAATATTTTGAATCTCTATTACGACAAAGTTTACCTATGACAGTCAAATCATTGGAAAAGTATACGGCGATTATTTAATAAAAAGAGAGTGCTTAAATACTCTCTTTTTATTTGTTTTTTATTGCGAAATATAAAAACTATTGTTCAGATGCTTTTATATAATGTGTTTTTTCATTTATTTTATCTGATGTAAAATCACTATCTAAGTGAGCCTCTTTGGATATATTCCCACTAAAAACATCATTCATTCTCTCTTTATCTAAGGCATTTTCCCAACGAGCAACAACAATACAGGCGCAAGCATTACCGACAAGATTGGTTAATGCACGACATTCTGACATAAAACGGTCGATACCAAGGATTAGCGCCATACCTGCAACGGGAACGCTAGGCACAACCGATAAGGTCGCCGCTAAAGTAATAAAACCAGCACCAGTCACACCTGCCGCGCCTTTTGAGCTAATCATGGCAACAAAGAGTAATGTAATTTGTTCAGTTAATGACAAATCCACGCCCGTTGCTTGCGCAATAAACAGGGCTGCCATAGTCATATAAATATTAGTACCATCTAAATTAAAGGAATAACCAGTAGGAATAACTAAGCCGACGACTGATTTTTTACAGCCAAGTTGCTCCATTTTACTCATTAATGTGGGTAATGCTGCTTCAGATGAAGAAGTACCTAATACAAGCCAGAGCTCATCTTTTATGTACTTAATTAAAGAGAGGATAGAAAAGCCATTATATTTAGCAACCGCACCCAAAACCACTAACACAAAAAGTAATGCTGTTAAATAAAAAGTAATTACCAACAACATTAAATTGCCAATGGAAGAAATACCATATTTGCCTATTGTAAAAGCCATTGCGCCAAAGGCACCAATTGGTGCTAATTTCATTAGCATACCAACCATCTTAAAGACGGGTTCACAAAGGTGCTGTAAGAATTTTAATACAGGTTCGCCTCGTGAGCCTATTGACGCCAACGCCAAACCAAAAACCACAGAAACAAACAGCACTTGTAAGATATTACCGTTTACTAGTGGGCTAACGATGGTATCAGGGATGATATTCATGAAAAAATCAATAAGAGAAGAGTTATGTGCCTGTGTGACATACATTTCTACTCGGCTACTATCTAATGATTCAGGTGAGATATTTAAACCATCACCAGGACGAATAACATTGGCAGTGATTAATCCAATGATGAGCGCAATCGTAGAAAATGTGAGAAAGTAAATCATCGATTTACCCGCTACTTTTCCAACGGCTTTCATATTGCTCATACCAGCAATGCCTGTCACTACGGTTAGAAAGATAACAGGTGCGATGATCATTTTTACTATTTTGATAAATCCATCACCCAAAGGTTTGAATGACTCACCAATATCAGGGTAAAAATGTCCTAATAGAATACCGAAAATGATAGCAATAATAACTTGGATATATAACACACGATAAAAGGGGAGCTTGCGGGATGAAGTCTGCATAAAAATTCCCTGTAACTGAAAGATATTGACTAAATAAAAAAGAAATTATGATGTAAATTATTATTTACATTTATTTTGTTGTGATAGGTAACTTAAAGGTATGCGTAAATCAGGTCAATAAAATAAAGTTGATTTTATCAAATATTGTGCTCTTCATCTAAAAAATTAGATTTAATTTCAATTTATCGTTATTTGTGAAATTTATTTTTCTTAAATCAATAGGTTAATGAAATTATGATTTGTTTTAATTCATTATATTTCTTTAAAATTATGTGTTTTTAGCTTTGTTTTTTGGTGAATAAAATGATTTAAATGTAAAAAAATATGGATAAGAAGAGGTCGGGAGAGGGGGGGGTACAATTACTTGTTTTTATTACATTTGTTGTTACGGGAAAAATGAACCACTGATAAACTCCTCAATATAAACAAACTCTAGCCAACAAACAAATAAGCATTCAGAAAGAACAATAATAAAGGTGAGTATCGAGGGAAATTCTGAAGTATCTCTCACTAAGATAAAAACGAAGTACCATAATCGCAGAAAACAGAATTTTTATTGTTAAAGCAAATGCAACAAAATAAATAGCGATATATAAAGAAAGTACTTCGATTTGAATAAGTGGTACAACAACAAGATAAAAAAGAACAATACTACTAACAATTATTATGATAGAACTCACGAACTAATATTTAAAAAAAGAAAAGTTTTAGAGAATATTGGTTTGTTATTAGCTCTTTTAATTTATTCAAAACCTTATTTCTCATCTATGAATTCGATAAATTATAGGAGTAAGCAGAGGAGAATCAATAAGAAAAAAACATAATAATAACTGCCATGATAACAATTACCCTTAGTTAAATTTATGGTCAGGGTAATTGTGAATAATAAATGAGCTCTTTTATTACTCGTTTTCTTCATCTCGGATAAAAGAGATTAATTCAGGTTGTGCAATACGTTTGTAATCTTGCGTATTAAGAATAATTGAGCGCTCTAATGTACCCGCATTAAAAGCAAGTTCATCAAAACGTTCAAAAAGTAGAGGGTCAGCCACAAGTTTTAATGAAGGGTGGAAACTAAAAGGAGGGATGGCACCAAATACGCATTGAGTAAGATCATCCACTTCTTTAGGGCTTGCTAGAGATGCCCTTGTTCCACCAATTTGGTGAGCAAGTTTTGATAGATCGGCTTGTTTATCGGCGGGTAATATTGCAAGAACATGTTGTTTAATACCGTTACCTTTTATATGGCAAACAAGTCCTTTTGCTCCCTGTCCTAATTGTGTTCCTCTGATTTTTGCAACTTCCTCAGAACGACCTGCGGTAGGGTGTTCCATTACACGATAAGTAGCGTGGTTGTTATCTAATAAAGTAGTAAGTTGCTCAAAAATAGTCAAAGACATCAATGACTCCTGATTTAATAAGTTATTTATTTAGGGTCATTATACGACTTTAAAAAAAATATTCTGCTGTGATGTTCACGGCTGGTTTTGATTATTTTGATAAGCTTTTCAAATTATTTTGTTACAAATGATAATATGTTAATAGTATTATCCTATTGAATTAATAGGGTAATTGGACTTCTTTATTTAATTACCTGTACTAACATGATAAACAAATTGATATTTATTCATTATTTTGATGATGATCAATTTAAGAACAAAAAGAATAGAACATATTAAAACGTAGATTTAATTACTAAAAAGGAAGTCAATAATGGCAGTTTCAACATTCTATATCCCTTCTGTAAATAAAATTGGTGCTGGTTGCCTTGCTGATGCTGTAAGTTCAATGAAAGACTTCGGTTTTCATAAAGCGTTGATCGTCACTGATAGCATTTTAAATCAACTGGGTGTTGTTGATAAAGTCAGTAAGTTACTGACAGAAGCTGGTATTTCTAGCGTAACTTATGACGGAACTGCACCAAACCCTACTGTTGAAAACGTAGAAGCGGGTTTAGCTCTGCTGAAAGAAAATCAATGTGATTGTGTAATTTCTTTAGGTGGTGGTTCTCCACATGACTGCGCAAAGGGCATTGCGTTAGTCGCTTCTAACGGTGGAAAAATTGCGGATTATGAAGGTGTTGACCGCTCTGAAAAACCTCAATTACCACTTATTTCTATTAATACCACAGCAGGTACAGCATCAGAAATGACACGTTTTTGTATCATCACAGATACTGCGCGTCATATCAAAATGGCTATCGTTGATAAAAACGTTACACCACTCTTATCTGTAAATGATTCAGAATTAATGATTGGTATGCCAAAAGGTTTAACCGCTGCAACAGGTATGGATGCATTAACTCATGCGGTTGAAGCGTATGTTTCAATTGCTGCAAACCCAATTACTGATGCGTGTGCATTAAAAGCAGTCACTATGATCAGCGAATCTTTACGTAAAGTTGTTGATAATGGCGGTGATGCACAAGCTCGTGAAAACATGGCTTACGCTCAGTTCTTAGCAGGTATGGCATTTAATAATGCTTCTTTAGGTTATGTGCATGCTATGGCTCACCAATTAGGTGGTTTCTATAACTTACCTCATGGTGTGTGTAATGCGGTTTTATTACCTCATGTTCAAGCTTATAACATTCAAGCAGCCGCAGGTCGTTTAAAAGATATCGCACAAGCAATGGGTGTTGATGTTTCTGCAATGAGCGATGAGCAAGGTGCTAAAGCGTGTATCGAAGAAATTCGCAAAATGGCTAAAGATGTCGGTATTCCTGCAGGCCTGAAAGAATTAGGCGTGAAAGAAGATGACTTCAAAACATTAGCTGAAAATGCGTTGAAAGATGCTTGTGCAATCACTAACCCAGTTCAGGGTTCTGAAAGTGATGTTATAGAGTTATTCCGCCAAGCAATGTAATGCTTAAGAAATAAATAATAACAGATACTTGTTATTTTATGTCTTACTGCGTAATAAAAGCACCTCCGAATTTCTCATGAGGTGCTTTTTTTTTATGTATCGCTTTTTCGTCTGGTAGCTCTAGAGGATGTTGAT
The DNA here is from genome assembly GCF_009915995.1 of Proteus sp. G2618. Taxonomy (NCBI): domain Bacteria; kingdom Pseudomonadati; phylum Pseudomonadota; class Gammaproteobacteria; order Enterobacterales; family Morganellaceae; genus Proteus; species Proteus sp. G2618. Next base: position 21,028 of record NZ_JAABNI010000021.1, read on the forward strand.
TAACTGGAAATTATTCGGCTTTTTTATGGCGCTCTTGCAGGCAACCTATTACATCAGAGAGTGATAGTGATTGATCTTGTAATAGCACCATTAAGTGATAGAGCAAATCTGAGGCTTCATTCTTTAGCTCTTCTCGGTCATTAACAGTGGCAGCTAACGCGGTTTCTACACCTTCTTCTCCCACTTTTTGGGCTATACGTTTTGTACCACTGGCATAAAGGCGGGCAGTATAAGAGCTATCTGGTGAGGCATTTTTGCGGTCACGTAATAAATTCTCAAGTTCATAGAGAAATCCCCATTGGCTTTGTGCTGGGGCAAAACAACTTTCAGTGCCGTTATGGCAAGTAGGGCCGATAGGATTAGCTAAAATAAGTAAAGTATCGTTATCACAGTCAGGATAAATATTGACTAACTTTAGGAAGTTGCCTGAGGTTTCACCTTTTGTCCATAAACGCTGTTTAGTACGTGAATAGAAGGTAACATTTCCACTTTCTAGGGTGACATTTAATGCTTCTTTATTCATATAACCTAGCATTAATACATCGCCTGAAATGGCATTTTGGATAACCACAGGCATGAGGTTATCGACTTTTTCCCAATCTAATTGCGCTAATGTTTCATTATTCATTATATTCTTACCTTAACGTCATTCTTTGCAAGATACTGTTTTAATTCGTTGATATTAATTATTTGTTTATGAAAAACAGAGGCTGCAAGAGCGCCATCAACATTGGCTAGTTTAAATGCATCAAGAAAGTGTGACATTTCGCCAGCTCCCCCTGATGCGATAATAGGAACATCTGCAACTTGGCGTACTAGAGCAAGTTGTTTTAGGTCATAACCTTGTCTCACGCCGTCTTGGTTCATCATATTTAAAACAATTTCACCCGCGCCTAGCTTCTGAACTTCACGTACCCAATCGAGGGTTTTCCAGTGCGTTTGTTGTGTTCGTTTTTCATCGCCAGTGAATTGATAAACTAAATATTCACCGGTTTTTTCATCAAACCAAGTGTCAATACCCACAACAACACACTGCACACCGTAGCGATCTGCTAAACGAGATATCAGTGAAGGATCGGAAAGTGCAGGGGAGTTAATTGAAATTTTATCTGCACCAAATGAGAGAATTTTCCCTGCATCTTCAACAGAGCGAATACCACCAGCAACACAAAAAGGAATATCAATCACTTCAGCGACACGCGATACCCAGCTTTTATCAACAACACGACCATCAGAAGATGCTGTAATATCATAAAATACCAGTTCATCCGCACCTTCTTTAGCATAGCGTTCAGCGAGAGGAACAATATCACCAATGATTTCATGATTACGAAATTGAACACCTTTAACAACTTGTCCATCTCGGACATCAAGACAAGGAATTATGCGTTTTGCCAACATGATATCGCCTCTTTTAATGTAAATTTACCTTCTAATAATGCTCTACCAACAATAATACCAGCAACACCTGATGCTGGAAGAGCTGCGATATCTTGTAAATCACCAATACCGCCCGATGCTTGGAATAAAATATCGGGAAAACGTTGGCTAATTTCTTTATACAGTTCGACATTAGAACCGGCTAATGTGCCATCACGAGAGATATCGGTACACAACACATGTTTTAATCCGACACTTTGATAAAGTTCGATGATCTCTTCAAGAGTATAGGGGGAGTTCTCTTGCCAGCCACTCACGGCTACCCATTTTTTACCTTGTTTATCAATACGAACATCGAGGGCTAACACAATGGCATCTGCACCATAATGCTTAAACCATGTTTTTACCATTTCAGGTTGGCTGACTGCGGTTGAGCCAATAACAACTCGACTTGCCCCAGCATCGAGTAGTGATTTCACATCATCTTCTGTGCGAATGCCACCACCCACTTGTACTGGAACAGTGACACAAGCAACAAGCTCTTTTAACAACGGAATTTGGCGAGCTGAAGGATCTTTTGCACCTGTTAAATCCACTAAGTGAAGTAATTTTGCGCCATCTTTCTCATATTGTTGGTAGCGAGTCAGTGGATTATCATCATAATCACGCTGTTTTGCATAATCACCCTGATGTAAACGAACTACTTTTCCATCAATTAAATCTAATGCTGGAATAATCATAACGGGTTACATCTCCAAAAAGTTCTTGATAAGTTGAGCACCAGCTTTTCCTGAACGCTCTGGGTGAAATTGCACTCCATAAAAATTATCTTTTTGAATTGCACTACTAAAACGCGAGCCGTATTCAGTTTCAGCAATCGTTGATTCATTGAGTGCTAAAGCGTAGCTATGAACAAAATAGAACCAAGCATCATCACCCAGATCACGAAAAAGAGGATGTCCTGGTTTTGCTAACACTTGGTTCCAACCCATATGAGGTAATGGTAATCCTGCCGTATCAAGCTTATCTATGGTGCCATCAACTAAACCTAATAAAGGAATACCTTTTCCTTCTTCACTTAGTGAGGCTAAAATTTGCATACCCAAACAGATCCCTAAAACAGGTTGAGTTAACGCTTTAATTAAAGGAATTAGCTCGCGTGCTTTGAGTTGTTCCATCGCGGCTTTAGCTGTTCCTACACCGGGTAAAAAGAGTTTATCCGCAGATAACACAATATTTTTTTCATAGGAAATAATTGGATCATAGCCAAGTCGCTTAACGGCGTAAGCGACAGAGGCTAAATTGGCACAACCCGTATCAAGAATAACCACTTTCATCACAGAACACCTTTTGAACTTGGTAATGTATTGCCTTCGACACGAATGGCTTGGCGTAATGTACGGCCAAAGACTTTAAATAAGCTTTCAGCTTTATGGTGATCGTTTTTGCCTTTCGATTTCAGGTGTAATGTGCATCCCATGGTGTAAGAGAGTGAACGGAAAAAGTGTTCAATCATCTCTGTACTTAAATCACCGACACGTTGATATTTAAATTCGGCTTTGTATTCAAGATGTGGACGACCAGAAATATCTAACGCACAACTTGCAAGACATTCATCCATTGGTAATGTAAAACCGAAACGAGCAATACCTCGTTTATCACCTAATGCTTCACGTAATGCTTCACCCAAAGCAAGGCCAGTGTCTTCCACCGTATGGTGATCATCAATAACTAAGTCACCTTTAACGTTGATGTTCATACGAAAGCCACCGTGTGTGGCAATTTGATCAAGCATGTGATCAAAGAAACCGACACCAGTGCTGATCTGGCTATCACCTTCACGATCAAGCCAAACATCGATCGCAATTTGTGTTTCTTTAGTTTTTCGCTCAACTTTGGCATAGCGATCTTTTTTCGTTAGCTGCTCTGTGATAACAGCCCAATTGAGCTCATTGGCATTATAAAGCAGGCCTTTGATACCTATATTTTCAGCTAACTGAATATCAGTTTGTCTATCGCCAATGACATAGCTATTATTTTTATCTAGTGCGCCATCAACTAAATACTGGGTGACAAGCCCTGTTTCTGGTTTGCGACAAGGGCAGTTGTCTTCAGGTTTATGAGGACAAATTAAAACATCATCAAATGAGATCCCTTGAGATGAAAAAATTTGCATCATTAAATTATGAGGCGGATCGAAATCTGCTTGAGGAAAACTTTCTGTGCCTAATCCGTCCTGATTTGTGACCATAATGAGTTTATAACCCGCTTTTTGCAGAGCAGTAAGTGCGGGGATCACGCCATTTTCAAAGGCGAGTTTATCAAGTCTATCAACTTGGTAATCTGTTGGTGGCTCAGTGATTAAAGTACCATCACGGTCAATAAAAAGAATTTTTTGGCTCATGGTTGAGATCCCTCAGTTGCGATTTTTTGTTGTTATCGTTTTTAATGTTTTATACGTTTGCAGTTTGAATATCTTTTATGGCATTAATCACGCTATCACATTCTTCTGCGGTACCGATAGAAATACGCAAACAGCCATTAAGCCCATATTGACGCTGTTGATCGCGTAAAATAATCCCTCGTTCCCATAAAGTACGGAAAACTAGAGTCGCATCAGTGAATTTCACTAAAATATAGTTGGTTTCACTGTTATAAACCTGTTCAACATTAGGCAGTTTTTTTAACGAATCAGATAAAATAGCTCTGTTGCGTGAAATTTCTGCCACTCGTTTTTTCATTATCTCAATACCTGCATCTGTAAGCGCTTGCGCAGCAATATCTGCAACAGGTGTTGAAAGTGGGTATGGTGCGATCACTTTTAGTAATAATTCAATGACAGGTGGGTTGGCAAGCGTAAAACCACAACGAAGCCCTGCTAAAGCAAAAGCTTTCGATAAGGTTCGCAAAATAACTAAATTCGGATAATCTTCAAGCCATGAAACAATTGATGCTTGTGGGCAAAATTCAATATAGGCTTCATCTACTGCAACAATGGCTTTGTCTTTAGCCAACGCTAATACATCACGAATAAGCGAAGGATCAACAAGATTTCCTGTCGGGTTGTTAGGGCTGCACAGATAGATAAGTTTTACATTATCAAGCTGTGATGCGATGGCTTTGACATCTGGACTCCAATTAGCAAGTGTAGGGACAACACGCTGTTCTATACCGAAGGTTTCAGCACTAACGCTATACATTCCATATGTCGGTGGGCAATAAAGCACGGCGTCTTTACCCGGTTCACAAAACGCACGAATAAGGAGCTCAATCGCCTCATCTGCGCCACGGCTCACTAAGACTTGATTACTCTCTACACCTGCATATTTTGCGTAACGATTTATGACGTTAACAGGCTGACATTCAGGGTAACGGTTTAAGTTTTTTTCATTAAAAGTAAAGTCAGGTGCAAGAGGGTATTCATTTGCATTTAACCAAACAGAACCATTTCCTCCTAAGCGTCGAGCAGACTGATAAGGTGTTAATTCACGTACATTTTTTCTTGCAAGTGTATTGATATCAAATTCAGTTTTCATCACTCTTTTTCCCCTGAGCTAAAGCGTTAACACGAAGTGTGACAGCATTTTTGTGTGCGGTGAGTTGTTCTGCTTGCGCTAATATTTCAATTGTCTGTGCCAAATCAGATAATCCCTGTGCGGTTAGTTTCTGTACTGTCATGCGTTTCATAAAATCAGCTAAGCCCAAGCTTGAGTAGGTTGCTGTATAGCCATAAGTCGGCAGAACGTGATTAGTACCAGAAGCATAATCTCCTGCTGATTCAGGCGACCAAGCACCAAGGAAAACAGAGCCAGCACTGGTAATGCTATCAACACGAGCATCAGCATCATTGGTTTGAATAATTAAGTGTTCTGGGCCATAACTGTTACTGATTTCAATACACTGGTCGAGATCACAAGTAATAATGACACGGCTTTCTGCAAGTGCTTGTTTCGCTATTTCAGCACGGCTTAATAGTGCCAGTTGTGTTTCAGTTTCAGCTATAACGGCTTTGGCGAGTGTTTCATCCGGTGTTAATAATACAACCTGTGAATCAGGGCCATGTTCAGCTTGTGAAAGTAAGTCAGCAGCAATAAATGCAGGATTTGCGTCTGCATCAGCAATCACTAGCACTTCAGATGGCCCCGCTGGCATATCGATTGCTGCACCTTGTAGCGATTGACTTACTTGGCGCTTTGCTTCAGTTACATAAGCATTACCGGGGCCAAAAATTTTATCAACTTTAGGAATAGATTCCGTACCAAATGCCATGGCTGCAATCGCCTGCGCGCCACCGACTTGGAAGATTTCATCAATACCAATTTGTTGAGCAATATATAAAATTTCATCAGCAATAGGGGGCGGTGAGCAAAGAATAACTTTACGACAACCAGCAATACGGGCTGGAATACCTAACATCATTACCGTTGACAATAATGGCGCTGAACCTCCGGGAATATAAAGCCCTACTGCATCAATGGGCCTGCTGACTTGCTGACAAAATACACCGGGCTGCGTTTCCACGTTAATAGTGTTAGGAATTTGCGCCTCATGAAAGCGACGAATATTATTCATCGCTTGTGCTATTGCCTGTTTTATTTTGCTATCAAGTCTTGATGAGGCTTCATCGATTTGCGATTTTGACACCAAAACACTTTCCGGCGCTGCCTTATCGAATTTTTGGCTAAGTGTTTTAAGCGCTTTATCCCCATCATTGCGTACCTGTGAAATGATGCTAGCAACTTGTTCTGTAATTGAACCTGATGCAGAAATAGCAGGGCGAGTTAATAGCACTTGTTGCTGTTCTTTAGTGCATTTATTCCAGTAAGTTAATGTATTAAAACCCGTTTTCATCATTTCACCTTATTCCATCATTTTTTCAATTGGTAAAACAAGAATTGAACTTGCACCTAATGCTTTTAGCTTTTCCATTGTTTCCCAGAATAGGGTTTCGCTACTTACCATGTGCATTGCAACACGATTTTGGTCACCCGCCAGAGGTAAAATAGTCGGCCTTTCAGCTCCCGGAAGTAATGCAATCACATCATCAAGGCAATCACTTGGTGCGTGTAACATTATGTATTTTGATTCTCGAGCTTGAATAACACCTTGGATACGTGTCAGTAATCGGTCGATAAGTGCTTGTTTATCAGCTTCCATTTCACCATTGCGTTGGATTAAGCATGCTTTTGAGCGATAAATCACTTCAACTTCTTTTAATCCATTCGCTTCTAATGTTGCGCCAGTAGAAACTAAGTCGCAGATAGAGTCAGCAAGGCCTGCACGAGGCGCGACTTCAACAGAGCCATTTAATAAACACGATTTAAACTTGATGCCTTTTTGATCTAAATAACGTTTGAGCAGATTTGGATAGGAGGTTGCTATACGAGTATTATTTAAACATTCCGCACTTTGATAATCGAAATCGACAGGGGTTGCCAGAGATAAACGGCAGCCACCGAAATCAAGACGGCGTAGCGTCAGGTAACTTGGGTTTTCACCTTGAGAACGACGTTTTAATAATTCTTCTTCTAAAACGTTTTCACCGATGATCCCTAAATCAACAACACCATCCATTACCAATCCCGGAATATCGTCATCTCTAACACGTAAAATATCGATTGGCATATTTTCAGCGTAAGCAATCAGACGCTGTTGATTTAAGTTAATTTTGATGCCACAACGCGCTAAAAGAGCACGGGAATCATCGCTTAAACGTCCTGATTTTTGCATTGCGATTCTTAATCTTGCTTTATCTAACATAATATTACCCTATCATTGTCCGTATTTTTGTGATGAAAATTAGCTATAAAAAAACCCCGGAAGTTGCCTTCCGGGGTTTTAGTTGTTATCTGCATTCAGACCACCGGAAGCGTTTCTTAAACGTCTTCCAGCACTCATCGCCTGAAAGACTAGTCAGGGTGATGGTGATGATGGTGGCTTAGTTGAATGCTATACATAATTATTTTCCTAGCTAATAACACTATTTGTTATTTAATAATGCCCGTTACTGTTAATCTGTATTTAGTAACCTGCATTTAGAATTTGTCTGCCTTTCAACCTACATGATTTACAAAGCAGAAAGCAACCTATTTTTTAATAATAATTTAATTATTTTGTAACCTTTTGTTTTTAATGTAATTTTAATATTTCTCTTATTTACTTAATGGAACAAGTAGGCGAGTATATAGGGAGATGCTAAACGTTTACGAAATATAAGTAGTATTTATAAGTAATGGCGAAACGAAAATTTTATATCATACTTTGACTAAGCCATTTAAGTAGGGGAGCAAAATGAAACGAATAACCATCGTAGGATTAGGTTGGTTAGGTTTACCACTTGCCGTTGCGTTGCGTGATGCAGGCTATCAAGTTAAAGGGACTAAAACCACCGAAGATGGCGTAGAAGCAGCAAGAATGAGTGGCGTTGACTGCTGTTTAGTGAATTTAACACCCGCAATTGAATGTGATAGAGATGATTTTGATTACTTAATGGAAACGGACGTCCTGATTATCACGTTACCGCCAAGTGCAGCTGGTGGTGGTTATGATTATGTTGAAGCCATTCAAACGCTGGTGGATAGCGCAATGTCTCGCCATGTTACTAGAGTTATTTACATTAGCTCTACTTCTGTATATGGCAATCAAACAGGTAATATCACGGAAGAAATGGATATTCGACCAGAAACACAATCAGCCAAAATGTTAGCAGAAGTTGAGAATTGGCTACATCGTTTACCGTTGACCACAGTTGATATTCTTCGATTAGCTGGATTAGTCGGGCCGGGGCGTCATGCAGGACGTTTTTTATCAGGTAAAAAACAGGTCAAAGGCGCTCATCAATGCGTTAATTTAGTCCACTTGGATGATGTAATTTTTGCTGTTGAACAACTTCTTGCGCAGAATGAAGGTGGCCATTTATATAATTTATGCGCCCCAATTCACCCTAAAAAGAAAGATTTTTACTCAAGAGCATCAAATCAACTCGAACTTATTCCGCCAGAATTTGTTGAGGAAGAGAAACCTTTAATACGAGAGATTGATGGTCAGGAGATTTGTCGAGATCTTGGATTTCATTACCATTATCCAGATCCCGACAAAATGCCAATGAATTAACTTAATTTACTGGCAGTAGCACGATATCACGGAAAATAGGTCTTTCACTTAATTGTGCAAACCAACGCTCAATGTGAGGGAAGTGTGGTCTATCTTTGCAAACTTCTAACCATGGATAGACCAATGGTGCGATCGCCATATCAGCAAGAGAGAATGAATCTCCTGCAAAGTGAGTGGTTTTTGCAAGTTGGTCGTCAGCAATTTTAATTAATTTATTAAGCTTCTCTTTCAATGCGTTAACAATCTCAGGGTTTTGTTGCTCTTTAGGTGTACGAACAATCATGATCATCATTTGTTGAATGGGAGAAAATAGGCTGCCATTTGACCAATCCATCCATTTTTCTACATTTGCTCGTTGTTTAGGATCAATGGGATAGAGTGTGTTATTTTCATATTTTGCACATAAATAACGAATAATGGTGTTAGACTCCCATAAAGCAAAGTCATCATCTTGTAAGGTTGGAATTGAAGCGTTGGGATTCATAGCTAAATAATTTGCTTCATTGAGTCCACCAAAAGGGCCCCCAACATCGATTTGTTCGTAAGGAACATTTAGTTCCTTTAAACACCAAAGAACTTTTTTAACGTTAGATGAGTTTTTTCTACCCCAGACTTTTAACATAAAGGTCTCCTAAACCACGATAAGTAATAAAATTTCCCTCTATAGGGCGCTAAATATGAATATAAGATAAATCTCTGTATATCAATGTTGGCGTCTTATTCCAGAAAGCCATATAGTAGGAAAGCTTTAACAAATTGATATAAAAGGGTGATCGGTAATGAAAAAAAATATTCCATCTGTTCTGGGTAAGGTTACTGCGGGAATGGGTTTACTGCTAATTATTTCTAGTCCTTCATTTGCGGTAAATAATCCAGTGCCTCCTCAAATAGAGGCAAAATCTTATGTATTAATGGATTACAACAGCGGAAAAATTCTGGCATCAGAAAAACCTGATGAGCGTTTAGATCCTGCCAGTCTTACAAAAATTATGAGTAGCTATGTTGTTGGACAAGCTATCAAAGAAGGCCGTATGTCACCTGACGATACGGTGATTGTAGGGCGCAATGCATGGGCAACAGGAAATCCGGTATTAAAGGGATCGTCATTGATGTTCTTAAAACCGGGTGATCAGGTCAAAGTAATTGATTTAAACCGAGGCATGGTTATTCAATCAGGCAATGATGCCAGCATTGCTTTAGCAGAACATGTTGCAGGTAGTCAGGAAACCTTTGTTGATTTAATGAATTCCTACGCTAACAATCTCGGTTTAAAAAACACACACTTTAAAACCGTTCATGGGTTAGATTCTGAGGGACAATATACTACTGCGCAGGATATGGCATTACTCACGGTAGCCATGATCCGCGATGTACCTTCAGAGTATGAAATTCATAAAGAAAAAGAATTTACATTCAACAATATTCGTCAGCCAAATCGTAACCGTTTATTGTGGAATAAGAATATGAATGTCGATGGCGTGAAAACAGGTCACACCAATGGAGCAGGATACAATCTTGTTTCTTCGGCAACGGAAGGTGACATGCGCTTAATTGCTGTTGTTTTAGGAACACCATCAGATAAAGTGCGTTTTGCTGAAAGTGAAAAATTATTAGGTTGGGGCTTCCGTTTTTTTGAAACGGTAACACCAGTAAAGGCAGATACACCACTGACAACGCAAAAAGTATGGTACGGCAATAAAGGCGAAGTGGCGTTAGGGGTTGCTAATGATGCCTCAATTACTATTCCTAAAGGTGAATTGAAAAACCTGAAAGCCTCTTTTACTTTAACCAATCCTGTATTAGAAGCGCCGTTAACTCAAAATCAGGTTGTTGGTACAGTTAACTTTTTATTAAATGATGAAGTGATTGAACAGCGCCCATTGGTTGTAAAAGAAGCGGTTGAAGAAGGTGGGATCTTTAGTCGTATCTGGGATTTTGTAGTTAAAACAGTATCCGGTTGGTTTAATGCTATTTTTGGCTAATTCCCAATAATGGTTCTATCAAAGCGTTACTGAGTTTTTCACCCAAAAAGAAAGACTAGTTGTTATTTTTATAGAAAAAATCCGTAATTATTTAATGATTACGGATTTTTTTATATTCAATAAAGTCAGGGAATATCTCTAGTTTAGAACTTAAATAAGCCCATCGATTTTACCTTGATTATCAACATTCACAGTAATAGCTGCAGGAGTTTTCGGTAATCCTGGCATTGTTGTGATAGAACCTGTTAAAGCGACAACAAAACCAGCACCAGCAGAAACATATACTTCACGAACGTTGATTGTAAAATCAGTTGGGCGACCCAATAAGGTGGGGTTATCTGAAAGTGAATATTGAGTTTTTGCCATACAAACAGGAAAATGAGAAAAGCCCATACTTTCTATCTTTTCCAACATTTTGCTAGCATGTTGGCTATAGGTCACACTATTTGCCCCATAAATTTCTTTGGCAACGATATCGATTTTTTGGCTAAGTGAGATATCATTAGGATAAATTAATTGAAATTGGCTCTGTTCATTTTCAAGTGTATCAATCACTTGCTTAGCTAATTCAATACCACCTTCGCCTCCTTTTTCCCACACTTTGGTAATTGCAAATCGGCAACCTCTATCTTGGCAAAATTGTTCGATAAACTGGTGCTCTGCAATACTATCAGTGACATAAGCGTTAAGAGAGACAATCACCGGTAAGCCATATTTTTTAAGGTTTTCAATGTGCTTTTCAAGATTCACAATCCCTTTTTCAAGGGCAATTAGATCTTCATTATTCCATTCGCCTTTACCTAAACCACCGTTATATTTTAGCGCTTTAGTGGTTACAACAATGACGGCACAATCAGGGCGTAATCCACTGATCCTACATTTTATATCAAAGAATTTTTCAGCACCTAAGTCGGCACCAAAACCGGCTTCTGTTACGGTAATATCTGCAAGTTGAAGTGCCAATTTTGTTGCTCTTACGCTATTGCATCCATGAGCAATATTAGCGAAAGGGCCTCCATGAATAATGGCTGGCGTATTTTCAAGTGTTTGTACTAAATTAGGATTAATTGCATCTTTTAATAAACTTGCCATTGCTCCAACAGCTTGCAGATCGTTTGCTGTAACAGGATCACCATTATAAGAATAGGCAACAATGATGCGAGAAAGTCTCTGTTTTAAATCATCAATATCCATCGCCAAACATAGGATAGACATAATTTCAGAAGCAACAGTAATAACAAAATTATCTTCTCTTGTTATACCGTCTTTTTCGCCACCTAATCCCACAACAATATTACGTAAAGCGCGATCGTTCATATCCATACAACGTTTAAACACGATTTTTTTAGGATCGATATTTAAAGGGTTGCCTTGATAAATTGAATTATCAAGCATGGCTGCAAGTAAGTTATTGGCAGAGGTTATAGCATGAAAATCGCCAGTAAAATGAAGATTGAGATCTTCCATTGGAACAACTTGCGAATAACCACCTCCCGTTGCACCACCTTTAATACCAAAGCAAGGACCTAAAGAGGGTTCACGAAGTGCAATAATGGCATTCTTTCCAAGATGATTAAGTGCTTGCCCTAATCCAACAGTGACCGTTGTTTTACCTTCACCAGCAGGTGTTGGGTTAATGGCTGTAACTAAAACTAACTTTCCGGGCTTTTTTGTTGTAACTTTTGACCAAATACTGTGGCTAAATTTGGCTTTGTGTTTGCCATAAAACTCGATATCGTCTTGATCAATATTTAAATTTTTAGCAATGTCCTGAATAGGTAAGAGGTGTGCTTCTTGGGAGATTTGAATATCTGATTTCATTTTAGTTCTCTTTTTATCCCGCTTATTAATGTCTCTAGTGATCTTTACTTATCAACTTTAGACAATAATCTAAATATGGCCAATAGATTGATTAATCTGTAGTTATTTACTTTAGATAGCGCGTTCATCGTCATGCCATTTAAATAATTTTTGTTGTTAGCTCCTACTTTTTCTTTAAATTATCACTATTGAGTGATGCTTTGCTTTTTTGAAAAAACATAGTTTAACTAAGGATGACAATTTAATCTCATACAAAAAAGATGATATTAATAAAGAAGGGTATTGAGATTGATATTAATAAACAAAAAAGGCGCTGATATCAGCGCCTTATCTATCATAAATATCTGTATTGAGACTCTCAGGTTTAGTCACAAGAAATTTTAATAGCTAATCCGCCTTGAGAGGTTTCACGATATTTAGCGTTAATGTCTTTACCTGTTTCGTACATTGTTTCAATGACTTTATCTAAACAAATACGAGGATCACTGACACGACGTAAAGCCATACGAGATGAGTTTACGGCTTGTACGGCTGCGATAGCATTACGTTCAATACAAGGAACTTGTACTTGTCCTGCCACTGGGTCGCAGGTAAGTCCTAAGTTATGCTCCATCGCAATTTCTGCCGCAATACAAACTTGTTCTGGGCTACCGCCTAAAAGTTCAGTTAATGCGCCTGCAGCCATTGAGCAAGCAACACCGACTTCGCCTTGACAACCCACTTCCGCACCTGAGATAGATGCATTCATTTTGTAAAGTGAACCAATAACACCAGCAACTAAGAAAAAGCGGGTGTAAGAGTTTTCATTCACAGGGCGAATAAATTTATCATAGTAAGATAAGACTGCTGGAATAATGCCACAAGCACCGTTTGTTGGTGCTGTTACAACACGTCCACCAGCTGCATTTTCTTCATTCACAGCAAGGGCAAACATGTTAATCCAATCAACAACTGTCATTGGATCGGTTGTGGTTTTATCTTCGGTTACTAACATACGGCGTAATGCAGAAGCACGACGAGGTACGCGTAAAGGCCCCGGTAATAAGCCTTCAGTATTTACACCGCGCTCAATACCTGACTTCATTACTTCCCAAACAGCCGCGAAATGAGCCGAAATCTCTTCTTTACTACGTAATGCTAATTCGTTTTGCATCACTAATGCAGATAAAGAAAGCCCTGTTTCTTTGCAATGGCGACGTAAATCAGCCGCATATTGATAAGGATAAGGAACTTGAACCACATTTTCTTCAGGTTGACCAAAATGCTCTTCATCAACAATAAAACCGCCACCAATTGAATAGTAGGTTTTCTTCAATAAAACCTGTTCACCGTTATAAGCGGTAATGGTCATGCCATTTTCATGGAGGGGTAGATTGGTTTTATGAAAATTCATACCGCCTTCAACCGGAAAATCGACTTCTTTTATGCCATTTGCCAGCATTAAGCGACCGGTTGTTTCTACTTGTTTGATAAACGGGGCGATAGAATCAATATCGACAGTATCAGGTAAATTTCCTGCGAGTCCCATAATAATAGCAATATCAGTTGCGTGACCTTTACCTGTTAAAGATAAAGAGCCATAAACATCAACGATAACGCGGGAAACAGAAGTGAGGAGATTTTTTTCAGCAAGTAAATCAACGAATTCCTTACCTGCTTTCATTGGACCTACAGTGTGAGAGCTTGAAGGACCGATACCAATTTTAAAAATATCAAAGACGCTAACCATAATATTCGCCTCCCTAATTAATTTAAAGGCGCAACTGTGTGATTATTAGAGTGTTAAGTGTCAGTTTTGAAACCTAAAGCTGTAATGGCTACTTCCGATTAAGGAAGTAGCCATTAGATGTCTTATTTAGCTCATGAAAGAGTTAACTAAGCTATAGAAAACAGCTGAGATTGCGATAAGACCCATAATTACAACAAATACGTTGCTGATGTGGCCTTCATATTTCTTCATCGCTGGTACTTTACGGATTGCATACATTGGCATCAGGAACAGTAACATTGCGATAATTGGGCCACCTAAGGTTTCAATCATACCTAAAATGCTTGGGTTTAATGTTGCAACAATCCAAGTTGTAATCAGCATAAACAGTGCAGTGATTTTGTTTAAACGATCTTTCTCGATTGTTTTACCTTTTTCACGCAGTGATTTGATGATTAAACCGTTGAAGCCTTCACGAGCACCTAAGTAGTGACCTAAGAAAGATTTAGTAATCGCAACGAAAGCAATAAATGGAGCGATATATGCAATAACTGGCGCTTCAAAATGGTTAGCAAGGTAAGACAGGATACTGATATTTTGTGCTTTTGCTTCTGCTAAGTTTTCTGGTGTTAAGCTAAATACACAGCTAAACACGAAGAACATTACAGTGATAACCATCATGATGTGCGCATAAGCTAAAATGCGTGAACATTTTTTCTCAGCGTTTTCGCCGTATTCTTCACGTTTCGCCACAGCAAACGCAGAAATGATTGGAGAGTGGTTAAAAGAGAACACCATTACAGGGATAGCTAACCATAAGGTTACTAATAGACCTTGACCCATACCTGATGTTGTTGCGTGATCAAAAGAGAGAGTCTCAAGAATCGCACCATTCCACTCAGGGATCAGATACAGTGCTAAGACCATTAGAACTGCAACAAATGGGAATACTAATACGCTCATTGCTTTAACGATAGCTTGTTCACCAAAGCGAATAATCGACATGATACCAACAATAAGTACCAGTGATAAAATTGCGCGAGGTGGTGCAGCCATGTGCATTTGGTTCACAATAAAGCTTTCTACTGTATTGGTGATAGCAACACTATAAACCAATAGAATAGGATAAATTGCGAAGAAATAGAGCAGAGTGATTAATTTACCTGCTGTTTTACCAAAGTGTTCTTCAACAACTTCAGTGATATCTTCACCTGGGTTTTTACCTGATAATACAAAGCGGCACATACCACGGTGTGCAAAGAAGGTCATTGGGAATGCAAGTACTAACATAATCAACAGAGGAATTAAACCCCCAATCCCTGCGTTGATAGGTAAAAATAGAACGCCAGCACCGATAGCCGTACCGTATAAACCTAACATCCATACTGTATCTGACTTACGCCATGCTTTGTAATCACCTTGGGTGTTACCCGACGCGATAGAACCAACTTTGGTTGTATCCATAATACTCTCCGAAATAACGCGGTAAAAAAATAATGAATAAAAAATAAGGGCGCGATTGTATTTCTTTTTAGAAACAATCACGGCATAAATTTAATTATGAATAAATGAGTGCATTGAGTACCTGGTGTTATCTCAATATCTTCAATTACCACAGATAAAAATCTTTAAATTTCAAAAGAATTAAGCTCTTTCAAAATTTGAAAAAATATTCAATAAGTTTATATCCAGACTTAAGAGGTGCAGAATATAGTGTTTTTCAGGATAAACTACCGTGATCACCATCTCAAATGCTAAATATAACTGAAAAACCTGAAAATGTAACATTTTTTATATTTTGTGTTTTTAGAGGGGGTTTTAAAATATTTTGAAATAATTTTCCAATTTTAAAGTAAGTGTAAAATAAAGCTAAATAATTAAATATTCATATGTTAATGATTGTTTTTAGGTATTTTTATTATCTGGAAAATAAATGATTAAAATCAATTTGGTTATTTTTATTTACAATTAAAACATTATATTAACCTTGTATCCGATTGAAATAAAACAATAAATAATTTTCTTTAATTAATGTTTAAAAGTAGACAAAAGAATATAGAAACGATGTGATATGATTATTTATTAATGAATTTCTTTTATTTTATGAAATGAATATAGTTATATTTCGTTTATAAGTAGAATATTGTTTATAAATACGACAGTGAATTTGTTAATAAATGAGTTTGGTAGGTCGTTATATAACGAATATAAAAGTTTCATTTTGATTAAAATAACAACACATTTATTTTTTAGACAAATAATATAATAATAGAGAATATTTTTATTTATATATTAATATATTGAAGGGCAATGTTATTTAAGCTAAATATAAAAAAGACCACAATAAATGTGGTCTTTTTCGGTATTAGAAAGGTTAGGCCTTTGTCCAACCTTTACGAATAGGATAGGCAAAACAGAGTTGATAGAGCCTTTGTACCCATTTTTGGAGTATATCGCCACCTTTAGACCAGAAGATCTGGCAAAGGCCACAAGAAAGTAGAGCAACGATAAAAGCACCAATCATATCGATTGGCCAATGCACGCCAAGATAGATACGCGCCCAAGCAATCGCAAGTCCTAAGCCGAGCATAATATAGCCAATACGTTTGCTGTTATGCCAAAAGAGATAAGCTAAAGCAATGGTGAAAACAAACGTACCATGGTTACTTGGGAATGAAGGTGTTGCATCATGGTCGAGAAAGTTGTAACCAATATTAGCCGCAAAAGGGCGCTCATGAGGCGCAATTGCACCAATCATCCAAGAGATAGAAAGTGCAATACCTAAAGAGACGGCAGCTTTGCACACTAATGTTCTTTGCTGACTAAGATGTTTTTCATTACCCCATAACCAATAGAACACTAAAGATAACGGAAAAAGATAGACAAGGTACTTAGCAATAACTATCGCCGCACCGATTTCTAAAGGAGATGCCGTAGGTGTTGCATTCATCATTGAAAATACGGCTAAATTGAATTGTTCCAGCAAATTAGGCTCCATACATGTCGTACTGATAAGCGATGTTTATGATACATAATACGCAAGTTTTTAAGGGTAAATGAGGGAGTAATAGGGGTAAAGTGTTTTTTTCTTATTTAATTGTGCTTTTTTTAAAAGATTTGTCAGTTTTATATCAAACTGAGCTAAAGCATTCTTAAAAAGAGTATTGCGCTTATGTTATTGCTCTCACATCATTCTTTTTCTTATCTTCAACGAGGTATAACTTTATGTGGTTCCAGAAAAATATTGTCCTTAATTCAAGGCCAAGAGGATTTCACTTAATTACACAAGCATTGATTCAAGAATTACCAGAGCTAAGACAATACAAAATCGGAATTGCTCATTTTTTTATTCAACATACATCGGCTTCATTAACGATTAATGAAAATGCGGATCCAACAGTGCGAAGTGACTTTGAAAGCTTCTTTAATCAAAGCGTAAAAGAGGACGAAGATTACTATCTTCACACCTATGAAGGCAGTGATGATATGCCAGCGCATATTAAAAGTAGCTTACTTGGACAAAGTGTTACGGTTCCTATTAGTCAAGGTGAGTTGAATTTAGGAACTTGGCAGGGGATTTATCTTGGTGAACATCGAAATCACGGCGGTAGTCGTCGTATTATCGTAACCTTGCAAGGTGAGTGTTACTAAATTTCAGACAATAAAAAACCCGACAGTTATTTCACCAAAAGGGTTGAAACTATCGGGCTCCTCAATATTTGGGGACATCAAAGAAAAGCAGTGGCACTAATTCAGACTCCGGGTTAGAAAGAAAGTTCGCTAACTAATGAAAAAAAATAGAATTTTTTTTAGAAAGAGAGAAAAGATGAGAGATAAAAAAGAGAAAGCGCTAAAACATATTGATAAATAAACTGTTTTAGCGCTTTTGAATTAGTTGTGGATGCCTAAATTTTCTTTAACATAAGCTTCAAAATCTGTGCAACCACCAATGTGTTTTTCATCAATAAAAATTTGTGGCACAGTTTCAACTTCTTTTCCGACAGTTTTAGATAAATCAGCTTTTGTAATTCCTTCAGCATGAATATCTACATAGCGGAAATCGAAATCATCAAGTTGTTCAGATAGTTTTTCAGCCAGTTGTTTAGCACGTACACAATATGGGCAACCTGGACGACCAAAAATAACAACAAACATACGACACTCCTTATTGAAGAAATAAAATTCAGGCATAATAGTTTCTATTGGTTGTTACTATGCCCTTTTATTAGGCTAAACAAAAACAGTTATTGCCTTTTAGTGTGATAAATTATACCAATTTGCCGAATAATGAGATAGGACTGCGATACAGCATTTAGCGGAGAAACAATGGAAAAGCCTTCAAATCGAGATATGAAATCACTGTCAGATATGCCAAAACCCATTATCATCATTGAGATAATCGGTATTATTTTATTAGTGGTTGCTTATCTTTATATCAACCAATATATGACTTCTCCGCAGTGGTTAGGAACGTATACAGGACAATTAACGTTAGTTGTTTTGGGCGTTATCTGCATGATCCCGCCTGCTATCCATATTGTATGGCGTGCTATTTATCGATTAACTTTTTTAGGGATTGATCATAAATCCACAAAGAGTAAGAAAAAAGAGAATAACGAAGAATAGTTAACTGTTTTTTCTCAAAAATGCATTAGAAACTAAGAAAATCCAATATGTAAATTGGCTTAATTTTCTTAGTTTTTCTATTTATTAGTGCCTTCAAGATAGAAAAAGTGGCAAAATAGCATCAATGCCAACAGGCACTCTTTTTTTTGCGCGTAAAGGTTATTTGAATGAACGCTGTTGTGACTACCGATCTGGATCAGCTAAAGTCTTGGCTTGATGAACTACAGATTGCTTACTATGAATGTGACTCTTGTCAGGCGTTACATTTACCACATCTTCAATATATCAGTGGTATTTTTGATGCCAAAATTGATATTCTTGAAGATGTACTTGTATTTACCGCTATCGCTGAGCTAAAGCCGTCAGCAATAGTGCCATTAATGGCAAATCTAAGCCAAATTAATGCAAGCTCTTTATTTATTAAAACATTTCTAGAAATTAGTGATGAGAACTTACCAAAATTAGTTTTTTGCCAATCATTTCCGGTTGCTGCAGGTATCTCACTGAATCAATTCGATCTGTTCTTACAAAAAGCAGAAGAGCAATCTGCTGAAGTCGTTAGCGAAATTTTTAATAACGGTTTCTTGTATGGTGAAAAACAAGAAAGTGAAAATGAAGAAGATGATGAAGACGAAGATGTTGAGATAAATAGCGCATCAACTGACTCCTCCTATACTGTACATTAATATTAATCTCCATAACGGTCACAAATCTTATGCAATGCGCACGATTTAGTGCGGGTGAATGTCATTCTTGTGAATGGCTTTCTCTTGCTTATCCTGAACAAATCAAGAAAAAACAGCACAACCTATTAGCATTACTGCCAGAAGATTATGCTTTTGATAAATTAGCGCCTATTGAAAGCCAACAAGCGCAGTTTCGTAATAAAGCAAAGATGGTCGTCAGCGGGAGTGTTGAAAGACCCGTTTTGGGCTTAAAAACTAAAGAAGGTGTCGCTGTCGATTTATGCGAATGTCCACTGTATCCAGTTTCTTTTGCACCCGTGTTTTCTATTTTGAAAACATTTATTGCAAAAGCAGGGCTAGTACCTTACGACATTGAACGCCGCCGTGGTGAACTCAAGTTTATTTTATTAACTGAGAGTCGAAGTAATAACACCATGATGTTGCGCTTTGTTTTGCGTTCAGAAAAAAAACTAGAACAACTTCGTAAAACACTTCCTTGGTTACAAGAGCAATTGCCTCAATTAGCGGTTATCTCTGTTAATATTCAACCTGTGCATATGGCTATTTTGGAAGGTGAACAAGAAATTATTCTGACAGAAAAAACATTCATGGATGAATCATTTAACCAAATTCCATTGCATATTCGGCCTAGAGGTTTTTTTCAAACTAATCCAGCGGTGGCTTCATCACTGTATGCCACAGCAGGTCTTTGGGTAAGAGAATTAAATATCACACATTTGTGGGATATGTTTTGTGGATCAGGGGGCTTTGGGTTGCATTGTGCAGATAAATCAACCCAATTAACAGGTATTGAAATTAGCCCTGAAGCTATTGAATGTGCACGTTTATCAGCTCAGGAGTTAGGGTTAGAGCATGTCGAGTTTCAAGCATTAGATTCAACCGGTTATGCGTTAGCTAAAGAGTCTGTTCCTGAATTAGTGCTTGTTAATCCACCAAGGAGAGGTATTGGTGAGGCATTGTGCGGTTATCTCAATAAAATGAAACCTCGCTTTATCCTTTATTCAAGTTGTAATGCTCAAACGATGGCAAAAGATATTCAGCAACTTTCTCACTATCGAATAGATAGAGTGCAGTTGTTTGATATGTTTCCTCATACTTCTCACTATGAAGTCCTTACGTTATTGGTATTACAAGACAGCTAAGATATTTATTACAAAATAGAGATTGAGTGTTAGTATAAATCAGTATTTAACGCTCGATGTATAACATCGGGCGTTTTCTTTTTTATTAGATGGGCATTCTATTTTATGCAGAATTTAAAAGCGTTGTTATTAGTGATGGTGTTATTGGGGCCTTTGGGGATCGATCTCTATTTACCGACAATACCTGCGATTGCTCAAGATTTAGGGAGTAGCGTATCTCTTATTCAATCTACTATTGCTTTATTTATTTTAGTCTTAGGTGTAGGGCAACTTATATCGGGGCCTTTGGTGGATAAGTTCGGTCGTAAACCAATCGCTATCGCTGGGATCCTTATCTATATTGTGGGTTCTATCATTGCAACGATTTCGACAGATTCAACGCTTTTTATTATTTCACGATTATTACAAGCTTCAGCGGTGTGCTGTACTTCCGTTGTGGCCTTTACCTGCGTTCGTGACTGTTTTAATGGTAATGAAGCCGCTCGCGTTTTCGGTTTTTTAAATGGCACGTTAAATATTATCCCTGCATTGGCGCCGCTATTAGGTGGATTATTGGCTGAATATTGGGGATGGCGTGCACCTTTCGGGTTCTTAATTTTCTATTCAGTGCTTGTATTAATCTTGATCACTCGTTTTTTACCAGAAACAAAACCTGAAAATACAGCTCAATCAAAACAAAAATTAGGTAAAACATACCTTGAGATTTTATGCAGTAAACGCTTTTTAACTTTTGCTTTAGTGAATGCAGGTACTATGGGAATGGCATTAACTTATGTGTCATTTGCCCCAATTGTATTAATGAATGATGCAAAATTATCAGCACTGATTTTTTCTATTGTTTTCGGTGTAAATGGTTTTTGGATAATGTTTGTCAGTTTTTATGCAAACCGGGTTATTCACCGTGTTGGTAGACCTATTTGTTTGATCTTAGGGGGCGGGTTAATGGGATTGGGCTGTGTGAGCTTGTTAGGTAGCTTGATATTTATTCCTGCTGAATTACAAAATAATTGGTTGATTTATATGCTGCCTGTGGCAAGTGCTTGCGCTGGTCTTGCTTTTATTATGGGGCCTGCGACAAGTTATGCTCTTGAGCCTTATTCACAAACAGCAGGTATTGCCTCTGCATTAGTGGGCTTTATTCAAATGGCAGGAGGGGCTGCTTTTGGTTTAACAGCACTGGCTTCAGCAGTGCAACCTAAATTAGCGTTAGCAATTGTGATGTTATTGGGCAGTTTATTAGCATTGAATGCTTATCGAGTAAGCCACAAAGAAGCGCTAATAGAAAAACAGGCTACGCAAGAATAGAACATGTATTTGTTGTTTATTCAAACATAAAAAAACACCCCGGAGTAAAAACTGCTGGGGTGTTTTTACATTGACAGTTTGGCTTGCTCGTTTTTAATTACGATGCTCAAACTCTAAGGCTTTCTTCTCTATTAATCGCATTAAGAGTGTCAGTATTCCGTTGATACACAGATAAATAATACCTGTGGCAACAAAAACCATCACATCATAGCTTTGACCAAAGACTTGTCGGCTATAACCTGTTAATTCAAGTAAGGTGATAGTACTGGCAAGT
The DNA here is from genome assembly GCF_009915995.1 of Proteus sp. G2618. NCBI lineage: Bacteria > Pseudomonadati > Pseudomonadota > Gammaproteobacteria > Enterobacterales > Morganellaceae > Proteus > Proteus sp. G2618. The sequence continues at coordinate 43,086 of NZ_JAABNI010000021.1, forward strand.
GAGGTACTTTTGAATATCAAAACTACTTCGTTTGAATATGATGAAAGCGCACGCTTAAATGCGTAAGGTAATATCACTCTTGCTGTTTGTACTGGTGACATTCCTAACGCTTGGCAAGATTGCCATTGTCCAGAAGGAATAGCTCTTACAGCACCATAAAAAAGCAAGGTTGAATAAGCTGCACTATTTAATGCTAATGTGACCATCGCACAGAACCACGGCGTTGATAATAACTCCCACATCGTTGGAAAGTTTTTCAACACAGGAAATTGCCCTGGGCCATAATAGATTAAGAAGAACTGCACCAATAAAGGCGTACCCGTAAATAAGGTAATATAGGCTTTGACTATTTGGCTAATGACAGGTGTTTTGAGTGCCAAAACAAAAGTCATTAAAACTGAAAGTGTAAATGCAACCAATAGAGCCACGGCTGTTAAAGACAGGCTTGTTGGTAATCCAGGTAAAATATCAACAATATAATCCCACATTATGAGGCACTCCGTTCAAATCGAGTCGTTCTCATTTCTAGCCATTTCAGGATATATTGACTGACCAAAGTAATTGCCAAATAAATCAATGCAACAATGCTATACCAAGTAAAAGGCTCTTGAGTACGGTTAGCGATACTTTGTGTTTGTAACATTAAATCATTAACACTGATTAATGAGACTAAAGCGGTATCTTTTAATAAAACTAACCACTGATTACCTAAACCTGGTAAAGCGTGACGCCACATTTGAGGCATGATAAAGCGGAAGAAAATAGTAATACGGCCCATACCTAATGCTTGGCCGGCTTCCCATTGTCCTGTTGGTACTGCTTTTAATGCACCACGTAAAGTTTGCGATGCATAAGAAGCATAAAGAAGTGAAAGGGCGATAACACCGCAATAGAAAGGTAATGATTCAGTATCACCAAAATCAACTTGTAAGGTGAAAGCACCGAGATCAATTCCATCCATTAGCATCATGACACCTTGTAGGGTGCCATAATAGACAAAAAGAACCACCAGCATTTCTGGTAGTCCTCTAATTAGTGTTACCCAACATGTTCCTAAGAAAGCAAAGGCTTTCCATCTCGCGGATTCCCAAGCTGTAAAGAGCATGGCTAGAATTAATCCGAGGATAAGAGCAGAAATAGCAAGTGAGACCGTTGTGACGGCCGCACCTGCTAGAGTTGTTATTTCATTCATTTATTAAGCTATTATTGTTATTCAAACCATTTTTTATAAATGACATCATAGGTGCCATCAGCTTTTACTTCAGCTAATGCTTTGTTTAATTTATCTTGTAAATCAGCATTACCTTTTCTTACTGCGATCGCAAGGCCTGTACCAAAGTAGTTAGGATCTGCAACTTTGTCGCCTACAATACCTAATTCAGGATTTTTTTTCAGCCATTCATTAACAACCGCAGTGTCACCAAAGATAGCTTCGATACGACCATTTTTAAGATCTAATACCGCATTTTGATAACTGTCATAAGGAACAGTTTTCATCTCTTTGTGTTGTTCATTGATGAATTTCTGATGGGTTGTCCCATTTTGAACACCAATTTGTTTGCCTTTTAGGCTCGCTACATCAGAGATTTTACCGGTTACTGTGATAAATACTGCTGAGTTATCATAGTAAGAATCGGTGAAATCAACTTGTTTTTGACGCTCTGGCGTAATATCAATACCCGCCATTAACGCTTCAAAGCGACGGAATTTCAGACTAGGAATTAAACTATCAAATGACTGATTGGTAAAGGTACAATCAGCATTAATTTTTGCACACATTGCATTTGCTAAATCAACATCAAATCCCACAATTTGATTATTCGCATCAATCATTTCAAATGGAGGATATGTTGCTTCAGTTGCAAAACGAATTGTCTCTTTCTCAGCCGCAGTTGCAGAAAGTGTAATACTGGTCAGAAGTGCTGCAAATAATATTTTTTTCATTGTCTGATCCTGATTTAGTGTGACAAGTAATTAGCAAAAGCTTCCGTTTGTGGAGCAGTGAAATGATAGTTATCACCTTGCTCTATAATACGGCCGTTTTCCATATATACAACTTTGCTCGCGGCTTTGCGTGCAATTTCAACTTCATGGGTCACAATGACTTGTGTAATACCCGTTTCAGATAGCTCTTTAATAATATCAACAACTTGAGCTGTAATTTCAGGATCTAATGCTGCCGTAGGTTCATCAAATAAGAGAACTTGAGGCTCCATCATTAATGCTCTTGCAATAGCAACACGTTGTTGTTGTCCTCCAGATAAATGCAGAGGAAAACGTCCTGCGTAATCACTCAAACGTAAACGCTCAAGCAATTTCATCGCTTTTTCTTTGGCTTGCGGTTTTGATAAACCTAATACACGGCAAGGTGCTTCAATTAAATTATCAAGAACCGTTAAATGTGGCCATAAATTGTATTGTTGAAATACCATGCCCACATTTTGGCGTAATGAACGAATTGCCTTTGCGTTAGGCTGTTGGCTAAAGTCAAAATGTAGACCCGCAATTTCTAATTCGCCTGAACGTGGCATTTCTAATAAATTAAGAACTCTCATTAGTGAGCTCTTACCTGCACCACTTGGTCCTAATAGAACCATTGTTTCACCAGCAGAGCATTCCAGATTAATATCATAGAGTGCTTGGTGCGAACCGTAGAAACAATTTATGTTTTTTAATTGAATACTCATGCGTTTTTTCTGAATAGTCATTAACTGGTTCAAATAATAAAACGGTAAGAATAATTATGCAACTAAAACTGCATAATAAAGTGGTTTTTTTACGTAAAAATGGGTAATTCGGCTATTTTTTTTCACTGTCAGGTGAATTTTTATCCAGTTTGTAAGCGTTAGTACTTATTGTTTTAGCCATACCTTTGAAAATAAATAAGTGCGCAGGCATCATGGCAAACCAATAAAGCAATCCACTAAATCCTGCTGGGTGCCACCAAGCGCGAACATCTATTGAGCGAAGATTACCACTGTCGTGGATCGTGAAAGAGAGTCTACCTAAACCGGGAGCTTTCATTCCAAATAATAGTGTGAGCTGTTTTTCAGGCTCTAGTTTGATTACTCGCCAACCATCAATCATATCGCCAAGTTCTAACGTTTCTCTAGAAGGGCGTCCGTAAGTGACTTTATTTCCAGCCATATCGTCCATAATGGCGCGAGTTTTCCATAGCGCATTACCATAAAAATATCCTTGTTCTCCACCGATTTGTTGCACTGTATGCCAAAGAGATGCCGCGCTTGCGGGTGTAGATACTGTACAACCTGCATTTTTGGGGTAATAACCATAACCGGGTTTCCAGCGACTACGAACAGCCGGAGAGTAACCCCAGTCTTGGTTGTCTAAAGCGGCTTCTTCATCTGCGAGTGTTTCTTTTACTGCCTCATCAAATTTAATGAGAGTTTGAGGAATAAGTTTACGTAATGGCTCATCGTTGGCAGGGAGGTCGTATTTAAGCCCTTGAATAAGCTCTTTAGCAATAGAGGTTGGTACAGAGGTTATCATACTGATAAAGCCCGCAGAAATAAGACTACCCGGCATAGGTAACGGGATCAGCACTCGCTTTTTACCTGAGATTTTAATAAAGCGTTCAAAAAGAGTTTGATAGCTAATGTATTCAGGACCACCAGCATCAAAAATACGATGTTGATGAGTGGGATGATGAATAATTTCAGTTAAATAGTGAATTAAATTTTTGAGAGCAATAGGGGAGGATTTAGAACGAACCCAACGTGGTGGTGTAAGAATGGGAAGGTTATAAACCATATCACGCATAATCTCAAAGGCAGCAGAGCCGGGCCCTACAATCATTGAGGTACGGATCTCAGTCACAGGAACAGTGCTGGTTCTTAACACTTCACCCGTAAGTTTTCGGGCAATAAGATGAGGTGAATATTGTTGATCTTCATGCTGTAAGGCACTTAAAAAGATAATTTGTTTAACGTCAGTACCTTCTAACGCTTCTACAACGTTAATTGCCGCTTTACGCTCTTGTTCAACTAAATTACGTGCATCACCCATGCTATGAACAAGGTAATAAACGATATCAGTATCATGCATTACTTTGTTTAAGGTTTCTGGATCATGCAAATCGACAAAGATACAGCGTGTATTTTCCCAACCTTGAGACATCATCCAGTCAACTCTACGGGCACCTGCGGTGACCTGATGACCTTGTTTTATCAGAGCTGGAATAAGATTTTGACCAATATGTCCACTTGCACCAAGTACTAATACACGCTGTTGATTCATTGTTAATCCATAGTAAAAAGAGAACGTTATCGTTCTATTGTTACTGATTTTTCTATGAAGTAAAGAACGCCATCAAGATTGGTGTGATTAAACTTAAAACGAATCCATGCACAATAGCGGCAGGAACGATGGATACACCACCACTTCTTTGTAAAACAGGCAAGGTAAAGTCCATAGATGTTGAACCACAAATCCCTAATGCTGTATTTCTATAACGATTAACAATAATAGGAATAAGCATAATTGCTGCTAACTCACGCATTAAGTCATTGAAAAATGCAGTACTACCAATAACGGGGCCAAATGCATCGGTAAGCACAATACCTGATAATGAATACCAACCATAACCGGATGCAATGGCTAATCCCATTTTCATCGGTAATCCTAGTAAGTAAGCCGCTAAAGCTCCTCCAGCCAGTGCGCTAACCCCCATAACGACGGCAACAGTTGTTCCACGACGGTTGATAAGAATTTGCTTTGGGCTCATTCCGCTATTGCGTAATTGTAAACCGACCAACCAAAGTAAGAAGATAAGCGCGCCTTGGCTGGCATGAGAGGCATAATGAAAAATTGACCAGCCTGTTAAACCGACAAAGAAACCTACAACAACGACACCGCATAACTGTAGTGATTCAAGTACCATTTTTATGCGAGAAGGAGGCTTGGACTGTTTATGGGCAGGGACATGCCAAGGATCTTTTTTATCCAGTAGCCATAAAAATAGTAAATTGGCGCCAAAGGTACATAAAAAGAAAACACTGGCATAAGAAAGAATTGAGACTAAGTTTTCACCGATATTATCTAGCATGGCTAAACTTACGCCCATTAGAAATAGGATAACGTAAACCATCGTGCTAAGCAGGCGGTTTGCCAAATGAAGTAATGGGCGATTGTTTAACTTAATCAAATACCCTACAAAAAGCGGAAGTAGGATAATCAATAACCCTGATAGCATTTCTATTCCTTACTGAGTGTGCTCAAATTATAAAATAAACTAATAACGTGATTAAGATTATAACATTTACTTATGATGTTGTGGATACAGAAATTAAGATAAGTCTAAAATATTTATTAAAGGTAACGAGCCTACCACGTTTAGGTGTAAGAGGCTTTAATTGATTGAAAAGCGAACAAAATGGGTATATATCGAATAGTTGAGTAAATTTTATTACGGCTATCTTGAACTGTGATTTAATGAAAATAGCCATTAAGTGAAATTATTAGCTGATTAAGCAGAAAATGAAGATAGGAAGAATAAAATAAAACCATAGCTTAGTCGTAACTAACGAGGGAATTTATGTATTTAGAAAGAGTGGAAATAGTTGGATTCCGTGGACTTAATCGTCTTTCATTACCTCTTGATATGAATACAGTCTTAGTGGGTGAAAATGCGTGGGGTAAAAGCTCATTACTTGATGCGTTAACACTCAGTTTGGGTATTGAAACCTATCAATATGCATTTACACCTGATGATTTCCATCGTTTGCCGAATGAGCCGGAAGAAAATGGTAAAAAAAGCCTACAAATTATTTTAACGTTTACCGAATCTCGCCCCGGACGTCATCGATCTTACCGTTTCCATAAAATAGCGCCTGTGTGGGTCGAAAATGGAGATGATCTTAAACATATCTATTACCGGATAAGTGCTGAATTAGATGAGCAGAAGAATGTAAAAACATTTCGCTATTTCCTTGATAAAGAAGGAAAGCAAATTCGCTTACCTAATGGACAAACTCAAGAAATTATTGCAGAGATTGTTAGGCTTTATCCTGTGCTTCGCTTACAAGATGCGCGTTTTGTTCGTGATCTTACCTCTGATGTTATCGATTCTCATAATAATCCTCATCGAGAAGCGTTTAATAATAAAATGAGCGAGTTAACCAAAGCGTTAGTCAAAAATCCTGATGAGTTATCAGATGATGATTTACGTGAAGGTCTTGATGCAATGCAACAACTGTTAGGGCACTATTTTGCAGATCACGGTTCGTTACTGTTTAAATCTCGCTCTCGTCATCGAAAAGTCAATGAGCCTCATGTTCGTGGCTGGCATGCTTTAGAAAATATTAATAAAGTGTTGGCAAAACCCAATCAGAGAAGTATTCGATTAATTATCTTGGGAATGTTTTCTTCTATCTTGCAGTCTCGTGGTAGTGTCGCACTTGATCCTTATGCAAGACCTATCGTGATTGTTGAAAACCCAGAAACGCGTTTGCATCCTATTATGCTTTCGGTGGCTTGGGGATTACTCAATCTTTTCTCATTACAACGGATCACAACCACAAACTCAGGTGAGTTGCTGTCACTCGCTCCATTAGAGAGCGTTTGCCGTTTAGTACGTGATACCGATAAAGTCGCTGCTTACCGCGTAGGGGATCAGCAACTGCATTCTGATGAGGAGCGACGTATTTCTTTTCATATTCGTTATAACCGACCGTCTGCGTTATTTGCGCGTTGTTGGTTATTGGTTGAAGGTGAAACAGAGATTTGGTTAATGAACGAATTGGCAAGGCAATGTAATTATTTCTTTGAAGCGGAAGGAATAAAAGTCATTGAGTTTGCTCAATGTGGACTTAAGCCATTATTAAAGTACGCAACCTATATGGGCATAGAATGGCATACCTTAGTGGATGGTGATGAAGCAGGTAAGAAATATGCCGCTACCGTTAAGGATTTTGCGTTAAAAAGCAATGACACAGAACGTGATAGATTAACGAAGCTTCCTGCATTAGATATGGAACACTTTTTATATAAAGAAGGCTTTCGTAATGTATATCATGATGTTGCAGGTGTACCAGATAATGAAAAATGGCCAACTCGACGCGTGATCATTAAAGCTATTCAACGTTCATCCAAGCCTGATCTAGCACTAACGGTGGCTAACAATGCAGCTCAACGTGGAGTAGAGTCCATCCCTTCCATACTAAAAAGTATGTTTTCTCGTGTGGCATGGCTTGCAAGAGGTAAGGCGAATTAATTCGCAACACTTGTATAAGCAAGATAAATTCACGAGACCTACATTTATTTTATTTAGCTATGAGAATAAAGCCTCATAGCTAATGCTTTATATGATTTATTGCATCTTTATGTTTAAGAAGGAAATTTTATGGCTTTTTTATCTTTAAAAAAGCGAGGGAGAATGCTCACCCTTATTTTAGTTGTTGTCGTAATTGCTACGTATTTTGTTTGGCCAAAAGAGAAGGCTCCAATATATCAAACACAGCAGATCACAAGAGGTGATCTGTCGAAAGAAGTCACCGCAACGGGTAAGCTTGATGCTGTGCGTAAAGTTGATGTGGGTGCGCAGGTCAGTGGCCAGTTACAATCGTTACTTGTCAAAGAGGGGGATGTGGTTAAAAAAGGGGATTTGCTCGCCATTATCGATCCGAAAAAAGCACAAAATGACGTGACTGAATCTCAAGAAACAAATAATGAGCTTAAAGCCAATCTTCAACAAGCACAGGCAGAATTGCGTTTAGCTCAATTAACTTATCAACGCCAATTAAAGCTTATTGGTACTCATGCGATTGCACAAGATGAACTTGATCGTACTAAAACGGATGTTGAAGTAAAAAAAGCACGCATCATTACTTATCAAGCACAAATTAAAAAGAACCAAGCTACACTAGATACGGCGAGAACCAACCTGCAATATACACGGATAACCGCGCCTATGGATGGGGTTGTCACTTTTATTAAAACCCTTGAAGGCCAGACGGTAATTGCAGCGCAAGAAGCACCGACTATTTTAACATTAGCTGACTTAGACACGATGCTGGTAAAAGCAGAAGTATCAGAAGCTGATGTTATTTATTTAAAGCCTGAGCTTAGCGCTTCTTTTACGGTTTTAGGTGCGCCTGATAAAGCTTTCAGCGGTAAGTTGAAAGATATCCTACCTACACCCGAAAAAATTAATGACGCTATTTTTTACTATGCCCGTTTTGAAGTACCTAATGAACAGCATTTATTACGTTTACAAATGACAGCGCAAGTTAAAATTCTTATCGAAAATAAGAAAGATGTGCTTCTTGTTCCGCTTTCTGTATTAGGTGATGATGCAGGTATTAATGAATATTATGTTGATGTATTAGTTAATGGTCAGCCAGAAAAACGCACAGTGAAAATAGGCATGCGTACTGATGTTTATGCAGAAGTTCTCAGCGGATTAAAAGAAAATGATGAGGTTATTCTGGGTGAAACGTCAGGAGAAGCATGATGCCTGCATTATTAGAGCTCAATGAGGTTAGTCGTTTATATACCAATGGTGAAGAGGAAACCATTGTTCTCAATAAAGTCTCACTAACGATTAATGCAGGGGAAATGGTGGCGATTATTGGGGCTTCTGGCTCTGGTAAATCGACGTTGATGAATATTCTAGGCTGCTTAGATAAACCAAGTAGTGGTGAATATAAAGTTGCAGGTCAAAGTGTTGCGAAAATGGAAGGCGACCAACTTGCTGCATTACGCCGTGAGCATTTTGGTTTTATCTTCCAGCGCTACCATTTAATGACACATTTAACTGCAGAGCAGAATGTCGAAATTCCTGCGATTTACGCAGATAAAAATGCTACCCAAAGAAAAGAAAGGGCTCGCGAATTATTAACGCGCTTAGGATTAGGTGATCGCGTTGATTATCGTCCTAATCAACTTTCTGGTGGCCAGCAACAGCGTGTAAGTATTGCGAGAGCGTTGATGAATGGTGGCGAGGTCATTCTTGCTGATGAGCCAACAGGTGCATTGGATAGCCATTCTGGTAAAGAAGTTATGTCTATTCTTAAGCAACTCAATGAGCAAGGGCATACGGTGATTATCGTAACCCATGATCCTTTAATTGCGGCACAGGCTAAGCGCATTATAGAGATAAAAGATGGTAAAATTATTAATGATAATTGCCATCAAACAATGGCAAGTAAAGTTAAAAAAGAGACAACACCTGTTTTAACTTCTTCTTATTTGGAGCAAATATTTGGGCGTTTTACACAAGCATTAGATATGGCTTGGCGTGCAATGGTGGTGAACAAAGTACGCACTCTGCTAACGATGCTTGGCATTATTATTGGTATTGCTTCTGTCGTCACGATTATTGTGATCGGTGATGCAGCTAAAAGTATGGTGCTGGCAGATATAAAAGCGATTGGCTCTAATACTATTGATATCTATCCCGGGAAAGATTTTGGGAGTGATTCACCGGAAGATAGACAATCGTTAACACTGCAAGATGTCTTCGCTTTAAAGCAACAATCTTATGTACAAGCTGTTACACCACAAGTTCAATTTAGTACTCGGTTACGCCGTGGAAACCAAGATTCACCGGCATCTGTTGCGGGCGTTAGTGACGACTATTTCACTGTGTATGCCATGAAGTTTTCGCAAGGCCGCTCGTTTACACCTGATATGATCCAGCGACAAGCTCAAGTTGTTGTTATTGATGAAAATACGCGTCAGCGGTTCTTTCCTACCAAAAAAGAGGTTATTGGTGAACAAATCATTATTCGCAATATTCCCTCTACGATTGTTGGAGTCATTGCTGAGAAAAAATCGGCTTTTGGTAATGGTCAATCCCTCAAAGTATGGGTGCCTTACAGCACATTAAATAGCCGTATTTTAAATCGAAGCTATCTTGATAGTATTACAGTAAGAGCAACTGAAGGTTATGACGCCAGTGTTGCAGAACAACAAATTATTCGTTTATTAACGATTAGGCACGGTAAAAAAGATATTTTTACTTATAACCTTGATAGCTTTATTAAGGCAGCTGAAAGTACCACTCAAACAATGCAACTGTTTCTCACTTTAGTGGCCGTTATTTCATTAGTGGTAGGTGGGATTGGCGTAATGAATATTATGCTGGTTTCAGTAACAGAAAGAACGCGAGAAATTGGTATTAGAATGGCGGTTGGTGCTAGAGCGAGTGATGTGATGCAACAATTCCTTATAGAGTCTGTATTAGTTTGTTTAGTCGGCGGATTACTGGGAATTGGTCTTTCATTTGGTATCGCTATGGTGGCAAGTATTATGTTGCCTGATTGGCATTTTGTATTCCAGCCTATTGCATTAGTGAGTGCTTTTATCTGTTCAACGGCCATTGGGGTTATTTTTGGATTTTTACCGGCAAGAAGTGCGGCAAAAATGAATCCAATAGATGCCCTAGCGAGAGAATAATCCAAACTGTAAGATAAAAGCCCTTAAAATATAAAGGGCTTTTATTTGAATGAATTAGGCATTCTATTTAACTAAAAATACCCAACTATTGAGAGTAATTGGTATTTTTATCGGGTTTATCTATACTGTAAATTATCTTCTATTCAATAATAGGAATGATAAGGTCAGCGTGATCACCTTTAGGCCCTTTTATCGTACTATAATTGACTTTCTGCCCCGCCTTAAGTGTACGGTAACCTTCCATTCTGATTGTTGAATAGTGGGCAAAAATATCATCGCCACCTTTTGCTGGGGTAATAAAACCAAAGCCCTTAGCATTATTGAACCACTTTACTGTACCTGTCTCCATACTTAGCTTCTCTCATATACTTGTATTTATTTGTTTAACATCACTTTCAGTATATTTACTGAGCTGTTCATAAAACATACTCTATTTTATTGTTTCAATCGTCAAGAGGTGAAGGGGATAGAAAGTGTTTCGAGTAGGTGAAATTTTGATGTAGCTAACGCTTTGTAATTTTTTGAATGTAAAAAGAAGGAATAAAAAAGCGTTGATAGGCAGACTTTCCTGTGAGATGGTAAACTAAATGTCATAATTGAAAGTGACGTTTAACAAAACTATGAGTAATGCAAAACAATGGGTCAGTTTGATTTTTTAACAGAAACCACGTTAAGGGAAGATGTTCATCAGAAAAATGAGCCACCAGCAATGTATAAGGTGATCTTGAATAATGATGATTACACCCCCATGGATTTTGTTGTAGAAGTGCTTACGATGTATTTTTTCCTTAGCGAGGAAAAAGCAACGCAAATTATGTTGGACGTTCATCATAAAGGAAAAGGAGTTTGTGGGGTTTATAGTGCGGATATTGCCGAAACAAAAGTGGCTCAAGTTAATCTGTATGCGAGAGAAAACGAATACCCACTTTTGTGTACTCTTGAACAGGCATAATCCGGTTAGTCTTTTAAGGAGGAGGTGCTTATGCTTAATCACGAATTAGAGCTGAGTCTTAATGTTGCATTCGCGAAAGCCCGTGATAACAGACACGAATTTATGACTGTAGAGCACCTGTTGTTGGCGCTATTAAGTAATAAATCGGCACGCGAAGCATTGGAAGCTTGTAAAGTCGATCTGGCAGTCTTACGCGAAGAACTTGAAGTCTTTATTCGTAAAACAACCCCAATTTTGCCTGAAAATGTGGACAGAGAAACACAGCCAACGCTGAGTTTTCAGCGTGTATTACAGCGCGCTGTTTTTCACGTTCAATCATCAGGCAAAAATGAAGTCTCTGGCGCTAATGTGCTGGTGGCTATTTTTAGTGAACAAGAATCTCACGCAGCTTACTTATTACGTAAACATGACGTTAGCCGCCTTGATGTCGTTAACTTTATTTCTCATGGCATTTCGAAAGAAGATCAAAAAAACGAAGATCTTTCTGACATGAATGATATGAATGCGCAATCTCAACAAGAGATGCCACAAGGCGACGATCATATGGATAATTTTACCACTAACCTTAATCAGTTAGCGCGCCAAGGTAAAATTGATCCCCTAATTGGGCGTCAAGCTGAATTAGAAAGAACAATCCAAGTGTTATGCCGTCGTCGCAAAAATAATCCATTATTAGTGGGCGAATCAGGTGTCGGTAAAACAGCTATCGCAGAAGGGCTTGCATGGCGTATTGAGCAAGACGACGTTCCTGATGTGATGAAAGGCTACACTATTTATTCACTCGATATTGGTTCGCTCTTAGCGGGAACTAAATACCGCGGTGATTTCGAAAAACGTTTTAAAGCGTTACTGAAAACCCTAGAAAAAGATGAAAAAAGCATCTTATTTATTGATGAGATCCACACCATTATCGGCGCAGGAGCTGCATCAGGTGGGCAAGTTGATGCGGCAAACTTAATTAAACCATTGTTATCTGGTGGTCGAATTCGCGTTATAGGCTCTACGACTTATCAAGAATTTAGCAATATCTTTGAAAAAGACAGAGCGCTTGCGCGTCGCTTCCAAAAAATTGATGTAACTGAACCATCCCCAGATGAGACAGTCTTGATCATCAAAGGATTGCGCCAAAAATACGAAGCACACCATGATGTACGTTATACGAATAAAGCCATCCAGGCAGCGGTGGACTTATCGGTTAAATACATCACAGATAGACACCTACCTGATAAAGCTATTGATGTTATTGATGAAGCAGGTGCAAAAACACGTTTAGTTGCACCAAGTAAACGTAAAAAAACCATTAATGTCTCAGATATTGAATCAGTCGTAGCTAAAATTGCACGTATTCCTGAAAAAACAGTTTCTAGCAGTGATAAATCAATGCTAAAAAATCTCGATAACCAATTAAAAATGTTGGTATTCGGTCAGGATCAAGCGATCCACGCCTTGTCTGAATCGATTAAGATGAGTCGAGCAGGATTAAGCCAAGATAATAAACCAGTGGGTTCATTCTTATTTGCGGGCCCTACTGGGGTAGGTAAAACGGAAGTTACAGTACAGCTAGCGAAAGCGTTGAATGTGAAGTTGCTACGCTTTGATATGTCTGAATATATGGAAAGACATACGGTCAGCCGTCTAATTGGTGCTCCTCCTGGTTATGTTGGTTTTGATCAAGGTGGATTATTAACAGATGCTGTCATTAAAAATCCATATTCCGTAGTGTTACTTGATGAAATTGAGAAAGCACATCCGGATGTGTTCAATATCCTGTTACAGGTAATGGATAACGGTACATTAACGGATAACAACGGTCGTAAAGCAGATTTTCGTAATGTCATTTTAGTGATGACAACCAATGCGGGTGTGCGTGAAACGCAACGTAAATCAATTGGGTTTACAGAGCAAGATAACAGCACTGATGCGATGGTTGAAATCAAAAAAGCCTTCTCACCTGAATTCCGTAACCGTTTAGATAGTATTATTTGGTTTAATGCATTATCGCCAGAAATTATCTCTATGGTCGTGGATAAATTTATTGTCGAACTACAAGTGCAGTTAGATGATAAAGGGGTATCGCTAGAAGTAAGCCAAGAAGCACGCCAATGGTTGTGTGATAAAGGCTATGATAAAGCGATGGGCGCAAGACCAATGGCGCGTGTTATTCAAGAAAACTTGAAAAAACCATTAGCTAACGAGATTTTATTCGGTTCTCTTGTTAATGGTGGCTCGGTTTCTGTGACACTAGATAAACAGGCAGGCAAATTGAATTATGAGTTTGTTAGCCAAGAAAAACTGGCCAAGAATGAAGATGCCGTTATCTAAGGATAGCGGTTAATTTCACTAAGCTATAAAAGCATACACCACAGGTGAGCATCAATACATGCCTTGCCTGTGGTGTTTTTTTTCACCTGTTATATGACAATAACGGGAGAGAACAGATTGGGATCAACGGCTACGGAAGATGATACGGCCTTTGCTCAGGTCATATGGGGTCAGCTCAACGGTAACCTTGTCGCCTGTCAGGATACGAATATAGTTTTTACGCATTTTTCCTGAGATATGAGCGGTAACGACGTGTCCGTTTTCTAATTCTACGCGGAACATCGTGTTTGGCAGAGTATCCAGTACTGTGCCTTGCATTTCAATGTTGTCTTCTTTGGCCATCTAATCCTCTAAGTTTTAATAACCATATTTTTTAAACGGCAAGATAATGCCGAAAATATTGTCCTATGTAAAGGAATGTTATTGGATAGCAATGGTGTTCACCTTGCTACTGCACTTAACATCCTTACCGCAACTTGCGTTTTACTTTGCTAAAGTAAAAGTAATAACAGAAGTCGTAATTCTTTATTTTGTGGTATTTGTAGCAATAAAATAACAGCACCCTAACCACATAATGGGTGTGTAAGATAAAATTTTTGTATAAACCTTTTTGCATAAATAACAGAATGACACTCTTAATTCTGTCTTAAATAAGAAGGGCTTTACAAAAACAAGCAGTGATTATAATTCCAACGATTGCTGATACCAACACTTTTTATCAATAATCACTTTTTTCCAACGAGATAACTCAACTAAATAATGTTCACGTGAAATCTCAGAGGCGCCTAACGAGGCAGTATGAGAGTTTAGCACCTGACAATCAAATAGTTGACCCCCATAACGAAGAAAATGGTTATAAAAAGCAATAAAGGCACATTTAGAGGCGTTATCTCTACGGCTAAACATAGATTCGCCACAGAAAACAGCACCTATATTTACTCCATATAACCCTCCAACGAGTTCATCACCTTCCCAAACCTCAACAGAGTGAGCCTCACCTTGTTGATGGAGGGATTCATAACCTGCTTTTATATCAGGGCCTATCCATGTTCCTTCTTCACGTACAGAACACGCTTCAATCACCGAAGCAAAGGCATAATTAAGTGTAATTTTATAAGGCTGATGACGAATAAATTTACGTAAACTACGCCCAATATGCAAATCACCAGCGGGTAAAACGGCTCTTGGATCGGGAGACCACCATAATGGTTCTTCATTAGGGAAGTACCAAGGAAAAATACCCGATTGATACGCAACACGTAATCGCGAAAGGGAGATTTCTCCCCCTATCGCTAATAAGCCGTTGGGCTCTTTTAAAGCTAAATGAGGCTCTGGAAAATCCAAATCACAATCATCTAATTGAAACAACGGCATATTATGCCTCGTGAGCTGGTGTTAATAGAGCCTGTCTTTGATGAAATTTAGCATAATGCCCCTGTTGTTGTAACAACGAAGCATGAGTGCCTGTTTCAACGATTTTTCCGCCATCCATAACGCAGATTTTATCCATTTTATCTAAACCGTGAAGTCTGTGAGTGATCATTAATACAGCTTTACCTTGGCAATGCTGATGCAAGAGTGCGAGGATCTGCTGTTCTGTATCAGCATCAAGGCCTTCTGTTGGCTCATCAAGCAATACAAGAGGCGCATTGTGGAGTAGGGCTCTTGCAAGTCCTAAACGTCGCTGTTCGCCACCAGAGAGCTGTCTACCACCATCGCCCATCCATGCATTTAAGCCTTCATCATTTTCAAGTAATTGCCCAAGACCGACTTGCTGAAGAACATGTTTAAGCTCTTCATCTGTTGCCTGTTCTTTTGCCATCAATAAATTTTCTCTTAATGTATGGCTAAAGACATGAACGCGTTGAGGAACAACGGACATCATCGAGCGTAATGTTGCTTCATCATAATCAGCAATAGGTAAATTATTTAAGCTGATAGTGCCGTGAGTCGGATCAAAAGCGCGATTGATCAACTGCAATAGTGTCGATTTACCACAACCTGTTTTCCCTAATAGGGCAATGTGTTGACCTGCTTCAATCGTTAAATCTACGTGATTGATGACTTGCATTGGTTGCTTTGGATAAGTAAAGCAAATATTGTGCATTGTAAGTGTGGCGCTATTATTTTTTTCTCCCCCATTTTCAGGAAAAGTGACATCAGGTTTTTGCTCAATTAAATGAGAAATACGTGTTGCTGATGTCATCACTTGTCCTAAATGCTGGAAAGCAACAGTAACAGGGGCTAATGACTCAAATGCTGCCAATGCACAAAATGTAAATAAGGCAATTAACGCTTCAGGCATAAAGCTATTGTCTATACCGCCAGCTGCTAGCCACAAAATTAATGTCGCTGTTAGCCCTGATGCGAGGATCATCAATGATTGCGATAAACCGGTTAAGTTTGCCTGTTGTGCTTGTCTGCGTAGCCATTTAGCTTCAAGTTGCGCTAAATTTTGTCTAAAACGAGGTAATGCGCCAAAAACAGTTAGCTCAGCTTGTCCTTGCAACATGCTGGTTAACACTGTGCGATATTGACCACGTAAATCAGTAAGATCACGGCCAATAGGTTTACCTGCATAATAGAATACGAAAGGTAAAACAATCAGCAAGGTAAGCATAATGCCACCTAGCGTATTGGCTAAACGTGCATCAATTAAACCAAGGCCAAACATAATTGCCATAATGACAACAAAAGCGGCAATGATAGGGGAGATAACGCGAATATAGAGGTGATCTAGTGTTTCAACATCAGCAACTAAGCGGTTAAGTAACTCACCTTGACGAAAACGAGCTATTCCCCCCGGTGAAAGAGGGAGGATCTTTTTAAAGGTGAATACGCGCAAGTGTGATAATACGCGAAACGTGGCGTCATGACTGACAAGCCTTTCAAAATAACGACCCGCAGTACGAAAAATTGCCGCACCTCGAACACCCGCTGCAGGTAGCATATAGTTAAAGCTATAAATACCAGCAAAACCAGCAAGAGATGTACCCGCTAAAAACCAGCCTGATAGTGTTAAAAGACCAATACTCGCCAGTAAAGTCAGAATAGCAAGAATAATCCCCAGCAATAACATAAACCAGTGACGACGATAGAGTGCAAGAAAAGGAAGCAATACTCTCATGATTAAAGTTCCTCTTTACGATGAGCAAGAAGGCGAGCAAAAGTGCCATTCTGTTGGCTTAACGATGCATAAGTACCAGTTTCAATAATTTGGCCTTTTTCCATCACCCAAATTTGGTCATAACCTAAAGTTTCTTCAAGTAGATGAGTAATAAGCAAGGTCGTTTGATTTAATGAGGCATTATTAAGCGCATGCATCACACGTTGTTCACTATGAGAATCAAGGCTTGCTGCAGGTTCATCTAATAACAAAAATTGACAAGGTGACAATAAAGCACGAGCAACAGCAATACGCTGAGCTTGACCAACAGAAAGGCGTGCAGCACTATCGCCAATAATCGTATTTAAGCCGTCAGGTAATTCATTGATAAAATCGCTGACATAGGCTTTTTCCATGGCAAGATTGATTTGTTCATTGCTGGCATTAGGATTGCTTAAGCGAATATTATCCAACAAGGTTTGTTCTGGTAAATTAGGATTTTGACCAACCCAACTTAAACATTGACGCCAAGCTTCAGGAGAGAGCTGTGTTAATTCAATACCATTAACTTTTAATGAGCCACGATAAGGTAAAAAACCGAGTAGCGCATTTAACAACGAGCTTTTGCCTGCACCACTAAGACCCACAATCGCAATTCGCTGATTAGGATTAATGGTAAAGTTTAATGGGCCCGCCAGTTTGACACCTTGATGAGATAGAATTTCTAGCTCATGAGCTATTATCTCAATACTGTCTGTTGTATTGATACGCTCATTGCCTGTGAATTGTGGTTTTTCACCTTCAGCTTCTAAAAATTCAACCAAAGATTCAGCCGCACCAATCGCTTGTGCTTTTGCATGATAGTATGTTCCTAAATCACGCAATGGTTGGAAAAATTCAGGGGCTAAGATCAACGCCAAAAATCCTGAGAAAAGGGTAACACCAAAACCATAACTACCGAAATTAAGTTCACCTAAGTAAGAAAAACCAAAGTAAACCGCCACAACTGCGATAGAAACAGCGGTAAAGAATTCCAATACGCCTGATGAAAGGAATGCCATTCTTAGCACTTCCATTGTCCGTTTACGGAAATCTTCTGTTGCTTCAGTTATCTGTTTAACTTCTGCATTACCACGGTTAAATAACCGTAATGTATCTAATCCTCTTAATCTATCGAGGAAGTTACCACTTAAACGACTTAATGCGAGGAAGTTTCTACGGTTAGCATCTGCTGCTCCTAATCCAACTAATGCCATAAACAACGGGATCAGTGGGGCGGTGAAAAATAGGATCAAGCCAGCAGCCCAGTTAACAGGGAAGATGGTGATAAGGATAAGAATAGGCACAATAGTAGAAAGATACATTTGCGGAATATAACGCGCATAGTAATCTTGCATATCTTCTATTTGTTCTAGAATAATTGTTGCCCAACTTCCCGCAGGTTTACCTTTAACCCAAACAGGGCCTAGCTCTTCAAGTCTATCAAGAACAATTTTACGAATTTGTTGCCTGACCGCCATACCACAGCGATAACCTACACGCTCTCGTATTGCCATCACCACAGCTCGTAAGATAAAAATACCAATAAGGGTGAGAAAGGTAGGTATATGCGTATCACGACTTAGACTGTCCATGATAAATGCTTGAAGTAAAACAGCTAATAACCATGCTTGCGCAATAATTAATAAACCGCTTACAACACCTAGGATCATTGATAGCCGTAGCCATCTACGGGCTGGAGCACTTTGCTGTTTCAGCCATCGAACCAATTCACTTTGTTTAGTTTTATCCATAAGAAAAGATTCAAATCTGCAGGTGAGATACAAAGTATCAGAAAGGCCAAGGGTAAGTAGTTATACGCTTTGGCAACCAGGCTAGTATGTTACATGGTAAAGGGCGCTACTGAAATAGCGCCTTGAAAGGAAGTGATGATTTTAGTTGGATTTTAGTGCGTCTAAGTAACGTTCTGCATCTAAAGCAGCCATACAGCCTGTGCCAGCAGAGGTAATTGCTTGACGATAAATGTGATCCATTACGTCACCAGCTGCAAAAACACCCTCGATAGAGGTTTGTGTTGCATTACCTTGAGTACCTGATTGTACTTTGATGTAACCGTTGTCTAATTCTAATTGACCGTCAAAAATAGCGGTGTTAGGGCTATGTCCAATTGCAATAAAGACACCCATAACATCTAATTCTTCGGTTTTATCACTCTTAGTGTCTTTTAAGCGAACCTTCGTTACACCCATATCGTCGCCAAGAACTTCGTCTAAGGTACGATCAGTATGCAAAATAATATTGCCACTGTTTACTTTATCCATTAAACGGTTAATTAAGATCTTTTCAGAACGGAAAGAATCACGACGGTGGATCAGATGAACTTCTGATGCAATATTAGCTAAATAAAGAGCTTCTTCTACCGCTGTATTTCCGCCACCGACAACAGCGACTTTTTGGTTACGATAGAAAAATCCATCACAGGTTGCACAAGCAGAAACGCCTCGGCCTTTAAAAGATTCTTCTGAAGGTAAACCGATATAGCGTGCAGAAGCACCTGTTGCAATAATTAATGCGTCACAAGTGTATTCTTGTTCATCACCAAATAGGCGGAATGGACGGTTTTTCAGATCGACTTTATTAATATGGTCAGAGATAATCTCTGTATTAAATTTCTCAGCGTGCTGAAACATGCGGTCCATTAAGCCAGGACCTGTTAGCCCCTCAGGGTCTCCGGGCCAGTTTTCGACTTCTGTTGTTGTTGTCAGCTGACCGCCTTTTTCAACACCCGTAATCAGTACTGGTTCTAAGTTTGCTCTTGCAGCATAAACGGCGGCGGTATAACCCGCAGGGCCTGAACCTAAAATAATAAGTTTGCTATGTTTGATGGTGCTCATGTATACCTCATCTCTGATTAGGCGTGATGCGAATTGAGGGATTGTAGGAGAAATAAGACGTTAAAAAAAGCCAATGACGAGAAATAGACATAATATTTTAGCTATTTTAGCAATAGTTAATACTAATATAGTTTAATAATTATAGAGTTATATTGGGCTAACATCATCGAATTAACCTGAAACATTTTGCTTTACAATTGATGTTTATCTTGCGTATATAGAGAATAACATAGCGCCTTGTTCTGATTTTTACTCATTTGCTTTGACAATCCGCTGTACATTTGCGAAAACATAATTGTTAAAGATAATTATCCTCGGATGTTATACGCAATATTTTTAGACAGACAGGGTATAGGATAGTTACTTTACGATATTTGCTAATGAGTATTTGGATAAAATAGAACTTTTATCCGGCATTAAAAGAAAATAGATTGGTAGTTTGCTCTGACCGTTTGATACCGAAGTTTCGACAGTGATGCTGATGGTGTACAGGTATGGGTATAGGAAAATAAAGTAAGAGAAAAAGAGAAAGAGAGTATAGAGATGATTGATAATAAAAAACGTCCGGGTAAAGATCTTGATAGAATAGACCGGAATATTCTAAATGAGCTTCAAAAAGATGGTCGTATTTCAAACGTTGAGCTATCTAAACGTGTAGGTTTATCACCAACACCTTGTTTAGAGCGCCAAGGATTTATTTCTGGTTATACAGCACTGTTAAACCCACATTACTTAGATGCATCATTATTAGTATTTGTGGAAATCACACTAAACCGTGGGGCACCAGATGTTTTTGAACAATTCAATATGGCTGTTCAGAAACTTGAAGAAATCCAAGAATGTCATTTAGTTTCTGGTGATTTTGACTATCTGTTGAAAACTCGTGTACCTGATATGTCCGCTTACCGTAAATTACTAGGTGAAACACTGTTACGTCTTCCGGGTGTTAATGACACACGTACATACGTGGTTATGGAAGAAGTTAAACAAAGCAACCGCCTTGTAATTAAAACTCGCTAAGCCAACTTAATAGGTTGGTGCAAAGCAGGAAAAAGTTAGGTACACTCCTGTTTATGCATACAGTTTCAACGCTGGGACATCTCAGCGTTGTTCCGTTTTAATTCACCCTAAGTTAAACCTGGAGAGCCCTCTTTGAGCCAGGAATATACAGAAGATAAAAATATTCGTTTAACAAAGATAAGCAACCGTCGCCGTATTTGGGAGGCTATTCTCATCCTTATCGGTATTGGCGCTGTCTTTTTAATGGTTTCTTTATTTAGCTTTCATCCCTCTGATCCTAGCTGGTCACAAACCACTTGGAATGAGCCTATCCAGAATTTAGGCGGTAGTATCGGAGCATGGTTAGCTGATATTCTATTTTCTGCATTTGGTTTACTTGCCTATGCAATTCCTGTTGTCGTGGTTTTTGGGTGCTGGAATTCTCTGCGTTACCAACAAAACCGTGAATACACCGACTTCTTCTCTCTTGCACTTCGCACGATTGGTGCCTTAGCTCTGATCTTTACCTCTTGTGCATTAGCTGATCTTAATTTTGATGATATCTATAATTTCAGCTCTGGTGGTGTAATTGGAAGCTTGTTTAGCAAAGCTCTATTACCATGGTTTAATGTTTTAGGCGCTACTCTTGCCCTGTTATCTGTTTGGGCTATTGGTTTTACTCTGTTTACCGGTTGGTCTTGGTTAACAATCACAGAAAAAATTGGTGCCGTTATTTTGGGAAGTGTTGGTTTTATTACCAATAGAGGCCAAAATGAAGCTGATTACGCAGAAGAAGAGGAAGATGACACTCAAGACGTTGTTACAGAACTAGCTGAAAATTCAAATCAAAAAGAAAATCAGCAATCTGAATTAGCAACAGAAGAGAGTGATGATATTTTATTTTCTGCACCTTCAGCACTTGAACTAGCTCGTCAGCAAGAGATAGACACGTTGCAATCTAAAGCAGAACAAGAAGATGATTTGCCATCTTTCTCTGCAACAAATGATATAGCGGATGAACATGCACAAACATTGACACAACCAGCTCCTCTTGTGTCAGCCCCAGCTTCGCAACCAACTGATACGAAAGAACCAGAACATTATCGTTTTGATATTCCAGAAGCATTCTTGAAAAAAGAAGCTCAATCGGAAATCAATGCTCCTCAACGTCCTGCTTATTCCTCAATACCAGAAGAAAGTACACCTTCTGTAATGCCGTTTGTTGAAAATGAACCTATGGCACAGCCATCATCTGTATCAACAGATAGTTTTATGCCTGCTGGCAGAGGAGCTGAACCTACATTCTCGCTAGCGCCTGATACAGATTCTTTAACGCAAGCAGCTACGGTGGGAGCTGGTGTAGCGACTAGTGCTCTTGTTAGCCATGGTTCTCAAGTTAAACAAGGGTTAGGCCCTGAATTACCTCGCCCAAATCCAGTGCGGTTGCCTACACGTCGTGAGCTTTATGGCATTCATATTCCTTCACAACGCGAAGCTGAATTACGTCGTCGTGAAGAGGCTATTCAGTCTGAACCTGAAGATGACTTAGCTGATATTCAAGAACAAGCTAATTTCGAACAAGAGTTGCGCCAGCAATTCCTCGAACAGCAACGTGAACGTTATGGTGAAAACGATAGTACTGATCCTGAAGATATTATTGAGCCTCATCAGCCAAGTATTACAACACCAATATCTTCATTTAGTCATCAACAAGATGATTATCGTGATGAGCCAACAGTTACCGCGAATACATTCTCTTCTACAGAAGAAAATAACAACGATATTGATGAAGATGAGCAATATCAGCAACAGTTGGCAGCACAATTTAAGCAACAATTGCAGGATCGTTATGGCGATAATATTTCGTTAGATGATGACGAAGATGAGGTTTTACCTCAAATATCAACACCAGTGCCTTCATTACAAGCAACAACGGGTTATCAACCTCATATTCAACATTCGTTTGCCTCACAATCAGCGCAACCGACACAAACTATTGAGAAAAAAGTTGAATACCCAGCCAGCAATGCATTTTTACAAATTTCACCTCGAGATGAAGAAGAGGAAGAGTACAGCCCTAAAATTGAGCTAGAAAGAGAGCTCACTGCATTAGAGGCATTCTCACCAATTGATGATCTATTGGATGAAGATCCGATAGAGCCAGTATTTACACCAATTGTTTCTGAACCTGTTACACCACAAGCTGCACCTCAATCACGTATTGAACCACAGTCTAATATGGCGCAGCATTTTGCACAGCAACAGCAACAGCAACAGCAACAATCTTTAATTCATCCATTGTTGATGCGTAATGATAGGCCGTTGCAAAAGCCAACAACACCAATGCCTTCTCTGGATTTACTAACAACACCGCCAGTAGAAGATGAGCCTGTTGATATGTTTGAGCTTGAGCGTATTGGTAAACTTATTGAAGCGCGTCTTAATGATTATCGTGTTAAAGCCAAGGTTGTTGGTATTTCACCGGGGCCTGTTATCACTCGTTTTGAACTTGAACTTGCTCCGGGTGTAAAAGCTGCACGTATATCAAATTTATCGCGCGACTTAGCGCGTTCATTGTCTGCTATTGCGGTACGTATTGTTGAAGTTATTCCGGGGAAACCTTATGTAGGACTGGAATTACCTAACAAAAAACGTCAAACCGTATATATGCGTGAATTGTTAGATAGCGAGGCATTCAGAGATAGCCGTTCTCCATTAACCGTTGTTTTAGGTAAAGATATTGGCGGTCAGCCAGTTGTTGCCAATCTAGCTAAAATGCCTCACTTACTTGTTGCTGGTACAACGGGTTCAGGTAAATCTGTCGGTGTCAATGCGATGATCATCAGCATTCTCTATAAAGCGAAACCAGAAGATGTTCGCTTTATTATGATTGACCCTAAAATGCTTGAGCTTTCGGTTTATGAAGGTATTCCACATCTTTTAACTGAAGTTGTTACTGATATGAAAGATGCCGCAAGTGCTCTGCGTTGGAGTGTGGCTGAAATGGAACGTCGTTATAAACTAATGTCAGCATTAGGTGTGCGTAATCTTGCAGGTTATAACGAAAAAATTAAAGAAGCTGAAGCAATGGCACGTCCTATTCCTGATCCATTCTGGAAACCAAGCGACAGTATGGCAACAGAAATACCAACGTTAGAAAAAGAACCTTATATTGTTGTTGTCGTTGATGAATTTGCTGATTTGATGATGACAGCAGGTAAAAAAGTTGAAGAGTTGATTGCTCGCTTAGCGCAAAAAGCACGTGCTGCGGGTATTCACCTTGTGCTTGCGACACAAAGGCCTTCTGTTGATATTATTACAGGCTTAATTAAAGCTAATATTCCGAGCCGTATCGCATTTACTGTATCGAGTAAAATCGACTCTCGAACTATTTTAGACCAAGGTGGTGCAGAGTCATTACTAGGCATGGGTGATATGCTTTATGCACCGAATGGCTTTGTGCCTGAACGTGTTCATGGCGCTTTTGTTAGTGATGATGAAGTCCATGCCGTAGCAACTGACTGGAAAGCTCGAGGTCGTCCTCAATATATTGAAGCCATCACAAAATGTAGCGAAGAAGGTGAAGGCAATAGTGGTGGTGGATATGATGATGGTGAAGAGCTTGATCCGTTGTTTGACCAAGCCGTAGAATTTGTAGTTGAAAAACAACGTGTTTCTATTTCTGGTGTACAACGCCAATTTAGAATTGGTTATAACCGCGCGGCAAGAATTGTGGAACAGATGGAAATGCAAGGTATTGTAAGTGCGCCAAACCACAACAATACTCGTGATGTACTTTCGCCACCACCTTCAGATATGTAATATCTTGAAAACACAGTTATCAGCTAATGAGATAGCATGGTAATCTGCACAATATCATCAATAATTTATACGCCGACATTATGTCGGCGTTATCTCATGCCGAGGCTTGTAGAATGAAAAAAGTATTATTTGCAGTGTGTGCGATGACATTAATAAGTAGCCAAGCCGCTTGGGCTGATGCACGTCAGGATTTGCAACAACGATTAAATAAAGTAAATAGTTTTCAAGCAAACTTTAGTCAAACTGTGACCAGCAATGAAGGCTCGCTTATCCAAAAAGGGGAAGGTAGTTTAAAAGTACAACGCCCTGATTTGTTTAATTGGCAAATGACTGCACCTGATGAGAGTACGTTAATCTCCGATGGTAAAACATTGTGGTTTTATAACCCTTTTGTCGAGCAAGTCACTGCAACTTGGCTTGAAAGTGCTACAACCAATACGCCTTTTATGCTGATCGCCCGTAATGACAGCAAAGAATGGCAAAACTATGATGTAAAACAGTCTGGTGATCGTTTTGAGCTAACACCTAAAGTAGAAAATAACTTAAAACATTTTACGATAACTGTATTACCTAATGGACAAATTCAGCAATTCGCTGCCACAGAACAAGACGGTCAAGTCAGTAATTATCAATTGACTGCACAGACTGCTGCGCCAATCGATGCTTCCGCGTTTCGCTTTACACCTCCTGCGGGTGT
Source organism: Proteus sp. G2618 (assembly GCF_009915995.1). NCBI lineage: Bacteria > Pseudomonadati > Pseudomonadota > Gammaproteobacteria > Enterobacterales > Morganellaceae > Proteus > Proteus sp. G2618. The sequence continues at coordinate 68,294 of NZ_JAABNI010000021.1, forward strand.
GACTGTGGATGACCAACGTCAGTGAGGATATTTTGAGTAATTTATCACTCGATTTTTCACGCAATGAGTTTCAACCTTTAGCTGCAAGAATGCGACCTGAAACGTTGGAACAATATATCGGACAAACTCATTTACTTGCTGAAGGTAAACCATTACCTCGAGCGATTAAAGCGGGTCAATTGCATTCCATGATCTTATGGGGGCCTCCTGGCACGGGTAAAACAACCCTTGCTGAGATCATTGGTCGCTATGCGCAAGCCGATATAGAACGTTTATCTGCGGTGACATCGGGTATTAAAGAAATCAGAGAATCTATTGAAATCGCGCGTCAAAATCGCAATGCTGGGCGCAGAACGATCTTGTTTGTTGATGAGGTCCACCGTTTCAATAAGAGTCAACAAGATGCTTTTTTGCCTCATATTGAAGACGGTACGATCACTTTTATTGGTGCAACAACAGAAAATCCCTCTTTTGAATTAAATTCCGCGTTGCTATCCAGAGCAAGAGTTTATCTATTACGTTCATTAACCGAAGCTGATATTGAGCAAGTGCTACAACAAGCGCTAGACGATCCAGAACGAGGTTTAGGCGGGCGTAATATTATCTTACCAGATGATACGCGTAAAATGATTGCACAACTGGTTAATGGTGATGCACGTCGTTCATTAAATTTACTTGAAATGATGGCGGATATTGCTGAGGTTGATAATCAAGGAATACGAGTATTAACGTCGGCATTACTGACAGAAATCAGTGGTGAGCGTAGTGCTCGTTTTGATAATAAAGGTGATCGCTTTTACGATCTTATTTCTGCATTACATAAGTCAGTAAGGGGGTCTGCGCCTGATGCTGCTCTTTATTGGTATGCAAGGATCATAACAGCAGGTGGCGATCCGCTTTATGTGGCTCGTCGCTTATTGGCGATTGCGTCAGAAGATGTGGGGAATGCCGATCCTCGCGCCATGCAAGTGGCAATTGCTGCCTGGGATTGCTTTACTCGAGTGGGTCCCGCAGAAGGTGAGCGCGCTATTGCTCAAGCAATTGTATATTTGGCTTGTGCACCCAAAAGTAATGCCGTTTATACCGCATTTAAAGCAGCTATTGCCGATGCAAAAAGTAAGCCAGATTATGATGTACCTGAGCATTTACGTAATGCACCAACAAAATTAATGAAAGAAATGGGGCTTGGTGCTGAATATCGTTATGCTCATGATGAGCCTAATGGTTATGCTGCTGGAGAGGTCTATTTCCCTAAAGAAATGGCAAATACGCAGTACTATTACCCAGTAAAAAGAGGGTTAGAGATCAAGGTTGCAGAGAAATTAGACTGGCTATCTCAACAAGATCAAAATAGTGTTACAAAACGCTATCGCAAAATGTAAAGATGCGGTAAGGTTATTAAATTATCATTAATTTCTTAACTATGCCTTGTCTCAGATATCTTTTTTATAAGATAGGAGAGAAGGTTTTTTATTAATCTATCAATAAGCACAGGATAAGCATGCTCGATCCAAATCTACTGCGTAATGAGCTAGACGCGGTCGCCGAAAAACTGGCTCGCAGGGGGTTCACCCTCGATGTGGAAAAAATCCGTCAACAAGAAGAACGCCGTAAGGTGTTACAGGTTGAAACTGAATCCCTGCAAGCAGAACGTAATTCTCGATCGAAGTCCATTGGTGCGGCAAAAGCGCGTGGTGAAGATATTGAGCCACTTCGTCAAGAAGTTAACCTGTTAGGTGAAAAACTTGAAGCTGCAAAAGCCGAACTTGAAGTGCTTCAAGCGGAAATTCGTGATTACGTTTTAACTATTCCAAACATGCCAGACGATGCTGTTCCAAATGGCAAAGATGACAGCGAAAACGTTGAAGTTTCTCGTTGGGGCACACCAAAGACTTATGATTTTGAATTAAAAGATCATGTGACTTTAGGTGAACTAACAGATGGTTTAGATTTTGCTTCTGCGGTTAAAATCACCGGCTCACGTTTTGTTGTAATGAAAGGTCAAATTGCACGTCTACACCGTGCTATCGCACAATTTATGCTGAATCTGCATACAGAAGAGCATGGCTACCAAGAAATGTATGTTCCTTACTTGGTTAACCACGCAACTCTGTACGGTACAGGCCAGTTACCTAAATTTAGTGAAGACTTATTCCACACTAAACCGTTAGAAGAAGAAGCAGAAAGCCAATACGCGCTTATTCCAACAGCGGAAGTACCTGTGACAAATATGGTAAGAGATGTCATTCTCGAAGAAGACGATCTACCATTGCGAATGACTGCGCATACGCCTTGCTTCCGTTCAGAAGCGGGTTCTTATGGACGTGATACTCGCGGCCTTATTCGTATGCACCAATTTGATAAAGTTGAACTGGTTCAAATCGTTCATCCTGAAAAATCAATGGAAGCATTAGAAGAGCTAACGGGTCACGCTGAGAAAGTGCTGCAACTACTGAATCTACCATATCGTAAAGTTGTGCTTTGCACTGGTGATATCGGTTTTGGCGCTCGTAAAACATATGACTTAGAAGTATGGGTTCCTGCTCAAAATACTTACCGTGAAATTTCTTCATGCTCTAACTGCTGGGATTTCCAAGCACGTCGTATGCAAGCACGCTTCCGTTCTAAAGGTGACAAGAAAACTCAACTTGTTCATACCTTAAATGGCTCAGGCTTAGCAGTAGGTCGTACTTTAGTTGCAATTATGGAAAACTATCAAATGGCTGATGGCCGTATTGAAATTCCAGAAGTATTACGTCCATACATGAACGGTTTAGAATATATCGGTTAATTATTCTTTAATTAATTGAGTATTAATAATTTAACCCTCTGCTTAGGCAGGGGGTTTTTTTTATGATATAGAAAGAAATCAAAAATTATATTTTTATTTAATACACAACATTTCAATGAGGTTTAGATAAATAAGGTAGTAGAGAAAAAAATATTTCTATTTTTCTTTCATTTTCCATATTAACAAAATTGTCCATAGCAATTTCTATATAATCAATGGTTTTATTATGAATAGTAAATTTATACATTAAATGTCCACTCCAACTACGGTGAACATAGACACAGTTTTCTATACTATAAGAAAGCCATTTATCTTCCATGCATGAAGGCAACCAACCATTTAATATATTTTTTTCTGCTTCTTCTGTTAGAGAATAATTAATATAATGAATTAATGGTTTTTTTTCAAAATATTTTAAGTTTTTTAATATTTCTTTATTTATCATTTTATTTATTCCACAAATTTTAATTGTTTCACAGACTACTGAAATAGATTTAAATGATCAAAAGGAATGTATAAGAACTTAGACCTTTTAACATAAAAAGGGGAGGATAATATTGTAATTAAATAAAAAATGATAGCTGAGTTCTCGCCATTTACTCTTAATAAGAGACTTTCTAATCTTCTTAATGTTATCTAAATATAGTTATAAAATGTAGAAAGCAGATGATTATTAAAATATTCTTACTAAATAAAGTGGGATTAAATAAAAATATAATGCAATCCGTCATTGGTTAAACCGATCACGGCAGATCTTATTTATGCTGTTAAATTAGACCTATCGCCCGAATTTACCTCAGTTACTTTATGACGTTTCTATTTCATTAGAACCCTACAAAAGAGCTTATTCTATGATAGTTTCTAAACAGCAGTTACATCAATTAATAAAAAACAAATTACATCATGCAGGATTGAGTGAGTCTCATGCTGATACGGTGGCTGATGTCTTAGTCCATGCTGATGCCAAAGGCATTCATTCTCATGGTGCTGTACGTGTAGAGTATTATGCAGAACGGATCAGTAAAGGCGGTACAAATATAGCTCCTGATTTTACTTATACTGAAACAGGACCCTGTAGCGCCGTATTTGATGGTGATAATGGAGCTGGACATGTTGCAGCGAAAGACGCAATGGAACGTGCAATTAAAATGGCCCAGGAGAAGGGAGTTGCTGTTGTTGGTGTAAGGCGAATTGGTCATAGCGGCGCATTGTCTTACTTTGTTGAACAAGCATCACAAGCGGGTATGGTAGGTATTTCGTTGTGCCAATCTGATCCAATGGTTGTTCCTTTTGGTGGCTCAGAGGTGTATTACGGCACAAATCCTATCGCATTTTCTGCTCCAAGCGTAGGTGATAAACATATTACATTTGATATGGCGACAACAGTACAGGCGTGGGGCAAAGTGCTTGATGCTCGTTCACGTCATGTCGATATTCCTGATACTTGGGCGGTAGATGAAAGCGGAAAATCTACAACCGATCCCTTTGCAGTAAAAGGGCTATTGCCTATTGCAGGCCCTAAAGGCTATGGCTTAATGATGATGGTTGATGTGTTGTCTGGTATTTTACTTGGGCTTCCTTTTGGTAAACATGTCAGTTCGATGTATCACGATTTAACGCAAGGGCGAGAATTGGGCCAATTACATATTGTGATTAATCCCGCTTTCTTTACTGATGCCACTCTATTTAGAGAACATATCTCACAGGTTATGGGTGAATTAAATGCAATTAAACCTGCACCGAATGTAGATAAAGTTCTCTATCCTGGTGAGAATAGTCAAATAGAAGAGCAAAGAAGCGAGAAGGAAGGTATTGAAATTGTTAATGAAATTTATGATTATTTAATATCTGATGTACTGTATAACAAATCCTATAACAATAAAGACCCATTTGCGGGTTAATGATAATAGCTATTTATTCTAGACAATAAAAAGCAGTAGAATTTACACTCTACTGCTGTTTTATTTAAGTAAGTTAATGCTAAGAATTAACTTACTAATTTACCAATATTAGATTCAGCGGTTTTATTAAGAGAAATTGTTCCATTTCCACCAATTCCACCATTATTTCCTTGGCTACCTACATTATGGTGATAAAAAATATCACGATAAGAGCCATACATAGCTGTGTAAGAAAGAGGAATAGTGATTAATAATCCTAAACCAAATGGAATAACACTAATAGCGATAATAAAGAACAGTAAAATAAAGAAGAAGAACCCACCCGCTAAATTTATTTTTACTGCTGAAAGGCTTGCTTTAACCGCAGGGAGTGCCTTGTAACCATTAACCAATACAAGAGCAGGGACAAACCAATAAGCTGCGGTACTCAATGCGCCAAAAATAGCAATAATAACAAAAAATAATATAAATCCAGATGAGTTATCCATCAACATTTCAACAATAATCTCTTCAGGATAATCGCTATTGATAGCATAAAAAACATCCATCATGGCGGCACTGCTGACTATAAAAGCAAGAATAAAGCCCACAAGTAAAATGAGAAAACTAATACCGTAAGCCCCCATCAAACTAAGATAACGTTTGTTATAGAAACCAACAAATAAGGAATCAACATCAATACGTTGAGTTTCATACTGCTGATGAGCAATTGCCACGACACCTGCAGCCAATACAGTAGTAACAAAAGGTGAGATGATTGGGCCAATTAGCGGAATAAATCCAAGAATGGTTGATATAATAAGGCTAACAATAAAGTAGATAATAATAACACCTATCCACATCCAAAAACGTTCTTTTATTAAATCCCACCCTAGTCCTAACCAGCGAACACCACCTGAAGCACCTCGAGCTTGAGGAATAGGCGTGAATACCTCTTGTGGCTCTGTTTGCGATGAATTGTTGTCTTGTTCCATTTCCTGTACCTTAATCCCAATGTCTTTGTTTATAAATATAAGCCTTCTATAATATCTTTTAGTTTTGTTATTAATCAACTGTATTAAAGCTAATATAGGTTAAGGATAATCTTATAAAGACAATTTAAGTTTATTGATAATTGTATTTAATAATAAAAAATAGCGTAAAAATATTAGTTTCATAAAAAATATTATTTCTGAGATCGTCTTTTAAAGGTAAGGGAGTATAAGATGAGAAGAATGAAAAACGTACTTTTTAGTATCAATATAATGTTACTTTATAAACAAAAAAGCAGCGCTTAAAATCGCTGCTTCTTAAATTAATTTCAAATAGAAAAACTTAATACATGACCTTATGGCCGTAAGATTCAAGAATTGATTTTACATTTTCCATCGTCTCTTTTGACGGTGGATGAATACCATCTAGTTTGTATTCTTCTCCTAAAGCTACCCATTTATGTTTGCCGAGTTCGTGGTAAGGAAGAAGTTCTACTTTCTCGATATTTTTCATATCTTTAATAAACTCGCCTAAACGATGAGCAGAATCGTCGTCATCAGACCAACCGGGTACAACAACATAACGAACCCATGTTTTTTGGCCTCGTTTTGCTAAATAACGTGCGAATTCAAGTGTACGCTGGTTTGATACACCAACCAGTTTCTGATGGATCTCATCATTGACTTGTTTTAGATCGAGCATCACTAAGTCAGTGGCATCCATTAATTCATCAATCACAGGATCATAACGACGAACAAAGCCGTTAGTATCTAAACAAGTATGGATATTTTCTTTCTGGCAAGCACGGAACCAATCACGCACAAATTCTGCTTGTAAAATTGCTTCGCCACCAGAAGCAGTCACACCGCCACCAGAAGCATTCATAAAATGACGATAGGTAACCGCTTCTTTCATTAGTTCATCAACTGTGACGATCTGCCCACCATGAGTATCCCATGTATCACGGTTGTGACAATAGAGGCATCTCATTAGGCATCCTTGAAAGAAAACAATGAAACGTATTCCGGGACCGTCAACAGTACCGCAGGATTCAAATGAGTGGATACGACCAAGTACGGACATAACAGGGTTACTCCAAAACTGTCTAATAAAAAGGCCCCAAAGTAGGGGCCTTTATTCTAAGCGATTTTATCTACTTTCTCAGTAAATAAATGCATATAGTTATCTTTATTACATTGTTTGTGTAAATGTACGAGTGATAACGTCTTGCTGTTGCTCTTTAGTCAGTGAGTTAAAGCGAACGGCATAGCCAGAAACACGGATAGTTAACTGAGGGTATTTCTCAGGATCTTCCATTGCTTCTAACAGCATTTCACGGTTCATCACGTTGACGTTCAAGTGTTGACCACCTTCGATGCCTGCTTCGTGATGGAAGTAACCATCCATCAGACCAGCAAGGTTCGCTTTACGAACATCATCATCTTTACCTAATGCATTAGGTACGATTGAGAAGGTGTAAGAAATACCATCTTTTGCATAAGCAAATGGCAGTTTCGCAACAGAAGTCAGAGAAGCTACCGCACCTTTTTGGTCACGGCCGTGCATTGGGTTAGCACCTGGTCCGAATGGTGCGCCTGCACGACGACCGTCTGGAGTGTTACCTGTTTTCTTACCGTAAACAACGTTTGAAGTAATAGTTAGGATTGACTGTGTAGGTACCGCATTACGGTATGTACGCAGTTTCTGAATTTTCTTCATGAAACGTTCAACTAAGTCACAAGCGATGTCATCTACACGAGAATCGTTGTTACCGAATTGTGGGTATTCGCCGTCAATTTTGAAGTCAACCGCTAAGCCGTTTTCATCACGGATTGGAGAAACTTTTGCATATTTGATTGCAGACAGTGAGTCAGCAGCAACAGACAGACCTGCGATACCACATGCCATTGTACGATATACATCACGGTCATGAAGTGCCATCAGAGCTGCTTCATAGCTGTATTTATCGTGCATGTAGTGGATAACGTTCAGCGCAGTGACGTACTGAGTTGCTAACCAATCCATAAAGTGATCCATTTGGTTCATCACGGTATCGAAGTTTAATACTTCGTCCATGATTGGAGCATGTTTTGGACCTACTTGGATTTTCAGTTTTTCGTCAACACCACCATTGATGGTATACAGTAAGGTTTTCGCTAAGTTTGCACGAGCACCGAAGAACTGCATTTGTTTACCAACAACCATTGGGCTAACACAACATGCGATTGCATAGTCATCGCTGTCGAAGTCAGGACGCATTAAGTCATCATTTTCGTACTGGATTGAAGAAGTATCGATTGAGACTTTCGCGGCGTATTTTTTAAAGTTGATAGGCAGTTGTTCTGACCACAGGATGGTCATATTTGGTTCTGGTGATGGACCCATTGTGTACAGGGTATTTAAGAAACGGAAAGTATTCTTAGTTACCAGAGTACGGCCATCTAAACCCATACCTGCTAAAGATTCTGTTGCCCAGATTGGGTCACCAGAGAACAGCTCATCATATTCAGGAGTACGTAGGAAACGAACCATACGTAATTTCATGACTAAGTGGTCAATTAATTCCTGAGCTTGTTCTTCTGTCAGTAAACCTGCATCAATATCACGTTGGATGTAGATATCTAAGAAAGTAGATACACGACCAAATGACATTGCAGCACCGTTTTGAGATTTAACAGCGGCTAAGTAACCGAAGTAAGTCCATTGTACTGCTTCTTTAGCGTTTTGAGCTGGACGAGAAATATCGTAACCGTATTTCGCAGCCATTTCTTGGATTTGACCTAAAGCAGCGTGCTGCTCTGCGATTTCTTCACGCAGTTGGATAGTCATTTCCAGATCTTCGCCTTTTTCCATTCTTTCTTGTAAAGAGGTGAATTGGGCAAATTTATCTTTACGCAGGAACTCAATACCGTACAGTGCAACACGACGGTAGTCACCGATGATACGGCCACGACCATATGCATCTGGTAAACCTGTTAAAATACCAGATTTACGGCATTTTAAGATGTCTGGAGTATAAACATCGAAAACGCCTTGGTTGTGAGTTTTACGGTAATCAGTAAAGATTTTTTTCAGTTCTGGATCCAGCTCACGGTTGTAAGCATGGCAAGAACTTTCAACCATACGGATACCACCGAACGGGATGATCGCACGTTTCAGAGGTGCATCAGTCTGTAAACCTACGATTTGTTCTAAATCTTTAGTGATGTAACCCGCATCGTGAGATGTGATAGTTGAAGCAACAGAAGTATCAAAATCAACCGGCGCATGCGTGCGGTTTTCGATTTTGATGCCTTCCATAACTTGTTCCCAAAGTGTATCAGTTGCTTTAGTGGAACCTGCTAGGAAAGATTCGTCGCCTTCATATGGAGTGTAGTTTTTTTGAATAAAGTCACGAACGTTAACACCGTTCTGCCATTCACCTTCAGAAAAACCTTTCCATGCTTCAGCAAATTTTTCATTTAAATCAGACATGATACTTCTACCTTTTTACAATGGAACTTAAGAAATCAGTCATACCTGCACGGATTAATGTTTGTCACCGCGCAGATGCATTAACCAGTATACCAGACCGACTAGGACTGCTCCGCCAATAATGTTACCGATAGTGACAGGTAATAAATTATTAGAGAGAAAATTTGATACAGTTAAATTTGAAAATTGTTCGGATGATGCACCTACTTTAGTCCAGAATTCTGCTGGTGCAAAATTCTTAATAACAATACCTAAAGGAATAAGGAACATGTTAGCGATACTGTGCTCAAAACCACTAGCAACGAACATACCGATAGGTAAAATTAGTGCAAAAAGCTTATCAATCAGCGTACGTCCTGCATAGCTCATCCATACTGCAAGACAAACCATTAAATTAGCTAGAATACCTAAACAAACCGCTTCAATAAACGTGTGCTCTAATTTATGTTGCGCAGTTTGTAAAACATTTAGCCCCCAAAGCCCATTTGCTGCCATATGTTGACCAGCAAACCACATTAAGGCGACAAAAAAGAGTGCGCCAACAAAGTTACCAAGATAGACATTTATCCAGTTAGCAAACATTTTGCCCCAAGATATACGTCTGGTTGCTTTAGGTATAATAGTAAGAACAGTTGAGGTGAATAAGTCCGCGCCACAAACGACAACGAGCATTAACCCCAGAGAGAAGCAGATCCCACCGACTAATTTAGCCAGCCCAAAAGGAACAGATGCGGTACCTGTAGTAGCAGTAATATAAAAAACAAAAGCAATTGATATAAACATTCCCGCAGTAAATGCAGATAAGTAAGTCATTGGGATCTGTTTATTTGCTTTATAACAACATGCGTCATCGGCAACTTTTGCCATATCAGCAGGTGATAATAAATTAAAAGGGCTGTCAGCTTTCATACTAACACTCTCTTATATGTTGGAATAATTATAGCACGCAATAATAGTAGCAAAGGGGCTTACTTCTAAAATTGATATGGATCATGGTCGCTCATTAGAATCCCGTTTTTAGTGCGTAAAAACCCGCTATTTTAGCTATAACTATTTGATTAATAAAATAAAAAAATTTTTTAAAAATTATCAAAAAATTTTAGACTAGCTGGATAAATAAAGTAAAAAGTAAATATAAAGTATTATTTAAACCCCGTATGTTAAGAATTAAAAATCAAATTTAACGCCTTATTTACTTTTGTCATAAATATAAACATTACTTTATTTGTGGTTAATCTTTATTGATTACTCCAGACATATATCCATTATAAAAATAAGGTTTTTTAATTTTTGAGACCTGGTTAAACAAATAGCAATTTAAACTATAATTAAGTAATATTCTTAGTTTAAAAATTCAATATGTATTTATAGTGTCATATTAAATTCCTTGAATCGTCACTTTTGCCATATTTTGACAATTTTGTCAGATGGCAAATTTGTCATATTGACAAATCTGTCAATATTTTATTTTCAACAAAATAAAACACTCTACTTTTCAATAGAGTGTTTCAATTTAAATACACACTTATTATTCAGTTAAAATTAGTTATTATTTAATAAATAACCTTAAACAAAATAGGCTTATTTAGCCGATTGACGTTTTGCTTTCTGTAATTTCTCATAGGCTGCAAGTAACGACTGATGAACAGGTAAATTAGATAAATCAGGATCAATAGTTTGTAATCCGTAAAATGCTTGTTTACCTTGTAATGCGTTTAAGGCTGCTTGTAATGTTTTTTCGCCATACATACGAGAAAATGCGTGCATATATTGTGCTGGTTCACGTTCAGTCTCTTGTTGTAATAATAAGAGATTGTGTAAACAGCGATAATAGTTTTGACGCTCTGGCGTAAATAAAGAAGCATTAAAATCTTGAGTCCATTCAACCCAAACAAGCGCTTGATCCAGATCGCCACCTGCAAGCGCTAGCATTGATTTTAATTCGCCTACACGTAAATGGCTCCAACCATTATCTTTACCCGGAGCAATACCAATCATCTCTCTGATTCGTGTAAAGTCGTCTAAGCCATCTTCATCAAATTGACCAATAAGTGAAAGGTACTCTTCTTGAGTGCCTTGGCTTGTTGGTAGAGAAAGGATCGTGTCACGCCAATGTACACCCATAATATTATTGGCTAACTGTAAATCTTCAGCAGGATAAATATCTGATAAACCAGGTACTAAAATACGACAAGCGTAAACACCTAAGTGTGAGTAGTCCATGATATAGACTTCTGCATCACATTGTTGGCAAAGTGACATTAAGGTGTGGAACTCTTCTTCTGTCGTACCACTGAAGTTCCAATCAACAAATGTATAATCGGCATCTTTCTTAAAGAGATCCCAACTAATTAAACCACTTGAATCAATAAAGTGTGTTTCAAGATTAGTGTGATCACCGACTTCTTCATCATCAAAGCTTGGCGGATTAAAGACATCGAGATCTTTAAGACTACGGCCTTGTAATAGTTCAGTGACAGTACGCTCTAAAGCTACACCAAAATCAGGGTGAGCGCCAAAAGAGGCAAAGCATGTGCCATTTTGTGGATTGAATAACACGACACAAATAACAGGGAATTGTCCCCCTAAAGATGCGTCAAAGCTAAAGATTGGGAAACCTTCTTGCTCTAATGTTTCAATCGCTTCAATAACAGCAGGGTAGCGAGCTAAAACTTCTTTAGGAATTTCAGGTAAGCTAATTCTTTCAGTGATAATGCGATTTTTTACATAACGTTCAAAAACTTCAGATAATCCTTGAACACGCGCTTCATTCTTTGTATTTCCTGCTGACATACCATTAGATGCATATAAGTTAGCAATAATGTTTACAGGAATATAAACAGGTTTTTTATCAGACTGACGTATAAATGGTAGTGCGCAAATTCCGCGATCATGATTACTTGATTGTAAATCAACTAACTCACTACCGCATAACTCACCTTCAGGATCATAAAATTCACGTAAACGTGCATCTAATAGGCCCACAGGAACAGAATCATCTTCTGTTAGAGGGAACCACTTTTCACTTGGATAGTGAACAAATTCACCTTCTGCAATATCAGCACCTAGCCAGAAATCAGAGAAGAAATAATTGGTTGAGAGACGTTCAAAGTATTCGCCTAATGCGGAAGCTAATGCTGCTTTTTTACTGGCACCTTTACCGTTGGTGAAACATAAAGGGCAATCTTTATCGCGAATATGAACAGACCAAACGTTAGGAACAGGGTTTAACCAAGAAGCTTCTTCAATATTAAATCCTAAGTCGGTCAATTTTTGCTGAAAGCTAGCGATAGAATCTTCCAGTGCGGCATCTTTGCCAGGAATAAATGTTTGTGACATGGCAGGTTTCATCAATATTTTGCTGGTGATAGTTAGGGGCACATGATACTGAAATCCCCTGTAATGCACTAATAATTTCTCTCATTTACCCAAGGCTAACTATATTCATCACTCATAATTTATTTGATATATGAGGTTTTTTAATAAATTCGTTCGATTTATCACGGAATTAATAATTTTAAATCATCATAATTGGATTTATTTATAAACTCATAAGGGATCAGTTCGATGATGAAAAAAACATTGCTCGCCAGCCTGTTAGCTATAATCAGTGGTTCTGCTTTTGCCTTACCTAATGTCACCATTTTAGCAACAGGTGGCACAATTGCTGGTGGTGGCGATTCAGCAACAACATCAAGCTATACAGCAGGTAAATTAGGCATTGATACATTGATTAATGCAGTACCTGAGGCTAAAAAAGTCGCTAATTTAAAAGGCGAGCAAGTCGTGAATATCGGCTCTCAAGATATGAATGACCAAGTATGGCTTAAGCTGGCTAATAAAATTAATGCAGACTGCGATAAAACAGACGGCTTTGTGATCACTCATGGTACAGATACCATGGAAGAAACAGCCTATTTTCTTGATTTAACCACTGCATGTAAAAAACCTGTCGTTATGGTGGGTGCAATGCGTCCTGCAACCGCATTAGGTGCTGAAGGCCCTTTAAATCTATTTAATGCGGTTGTGATTGCGAGTGATAAAGCTTCTGAAAATCGTGGTGTGTTAGTAACCATGAATAATGCGGTTATCAGTGGTAAAGATGTTGTAAAAATGAATACGACTGAAGTTCAAGCATTCCAACCTGTTAACGCTGGTGCCCAAGGTTATGTGCATAATGGTAAGGTTCATTATTACACTGCCGCATTACCTCGTGCAGATAAACCCGCATTTGATGTCAGTAAACTGACTGAATTACCAAAAGTTGGTATTGTTTATAACTACTCAAATGCCTCTAATTTACCAGCAAAAGCCTTTATTGATAACGGCTATAAAGGTATTGTCAGCGCTGGTGTTGGTAATGGCAACTTATATACTGATATTTTTGATACTTTAGCTGATGGCGCTAAAAAAGGTGTAGTTGTTGTGCGTTCAAGCCGTGTACCAGTAGGCTTTACTACACAAAATGGTGAAGTTGATGATGCAAAATATAACTTTGTTGCATCAGAGCGCTTAAACCCACAAAAAGCGAGAGTATTGTTACAATTATCTTTAACACAAACGCAAGAGCCTGCGAAGATCCAAGAGAATTTCGAAAAGTATTAATTTAAAAGAGTTTGAATAATAACAAGGCCTCATTTATGAGGCCTTGTTATTTTTAAAGAGTGAAATGGCTAATTGGTTTTGGCTCGAGAGACAACAACTCTTGCGGTAAAAAAAGCAATTAATGGCGTTATTGCAAAAATAAGAAAGAGCCAATGTGCCGCATTTTGAGCGCCTATTATGCCACCTGGATCTGTTAACCCTGCCATATTAACCACCGTCCCTGAAATAGAGGCACCAACAGCCGTTGAAAACAATTGAATTGTGGTAATAGATGTTGCTGCTTTTTGAGCTTCTTGCCCTTGAGAGACATGCAATACACGAGTTAAATAATGAGGCCACGCCATACCAATACCAGCACCTGTAAAAAAGAGGGCTATACAAATAATGATAATTTGCCCATAAGGTATGGTTAGAACATTAGAGATAAATAAGCCAAGGATCACAATGGCTGAAAAGTTAATCATTGGACCAAAATGCATTAATCTCTGAGCAGTAGATTGTTTACTTGATGAAGACACAATGGCAGAGAAAGACCAACCTGCACCCACCAATGCTGCTAAATAACCCGAAAGCAAAGGGGTAATATGATGGATAATTTGCAAGAAGTAGGGCACGAAAACTTCTGTTTGTACACTTATCCCTAATAAAGCCATAGTGAGATATATTGGTGCTAATGGTGCAGAAAAAGAAAATGTCCCTTTAGGAAATAAACCATCATTTGATTTTTTATCAATATTGACTAACAGTAAAATAAAGATCACCGCAAATATAATAGATAAGATGTTATATAAAATAACGTTATAAAGACTACCAATAGAAATAGATAATACAGCGAGCATTAATAAAATAAGCTGTTGATAAGGTAGCGGCGCTTTGGCGACAATATTATCAGCATTATTCTCGGTAGGAAGAATAGTAAATAATAAAATAGCGTAAGGGATGCCTACAAATAAAATAGACCAAAATGCACCTCGCCAAACATTATATTCAGCAAATATTCCGCCTAGTGCGGGGCCTAATAGTGTCGATATTCCCCACATACTAGACATTAACGCCATAGCTCTGGACCAAAGTGGTTGAGGGAACATGACTCTGACTAAAGAGTAAGCAAGTGCCAGCAACATTCCTCCGCCAGCCCCTTGAATAAATCGCCCTAAAAGTAATATCTGCATTGAAGGTGCTGTTGCACAAATAACAGAGCCTGCTAAAAAGCAAATAGTGGCAAAAAGATAACTATTGCGAGGGGCTAATGCACTCAGTAATCGTGAAGTTAATGCAGAAGAGAGAATTGACGCCAGAATAAAAACGGTGGTGTTCCATGCATATAAATTAAGCCCACCGATATCACGTACAATTGAAGGTAGCGTTGTGATCGTAATATAGACATTAATTGCGTGTAATGCGACACCTCCTGCTAAAGCGAGCGATTTTAGACTATTTTTTCCATGAAGAAGCATTCCCCAGCTTGCTTCTTCTTTTTTATTTACACTCCCCGACATAAAACACTCCTAGCCATTATTTTTATGCTCTGCATATTATGCGTTAGTTCACAATAATCATTGCGCCAATTTAACGGGAATGATACAACCGATAAAGGTCATTTTGTAAAAACATATTCAGATAGGGTGAATTTGAATGAGTCAGGTATATAACTTTAGTGCAGGTCCGGCTATGTTACCGGCAGAAGTCCTTCGTCGTGCAGAACTAGAATTATGCAACTGGCATGAACTTGGGCGTTCGGTTATGGAAATTAGCCACCGCAGTAAAGAGTTTCTTGAAGTTGCTCATCAGGCAGAACAAGATCTTCGTGATCTTCTCAATGTGCCAGAAAACTACAAAATTCTTTTTTGCCACGGTGGTGCTCGAGGTCATTTTGCTGCTTTACCTCTCAATTTATTAGGCGATAAAGCAAGCGCTGATTATATTGATGGTGGTTATTGGGCTAAAAGTGCAGCCGAAGAAGCTGAAAAATATTGTTCGCCAAATATAATTAAAATTAAAACAGAAGTTGATGGCAAAATTGGTGTTAAGCCAATGAAAGAGTGGCAATTAAGCGCTGATGCAGCTTATGTGCATTATTGCCCAAATGAAACCATTGATGGTATTGCCATTCATGAAGAGCCAGATTTTGATGATAGCAAAATTGTTATTGCTGACTACTCATCTTCGATTTTATCTCAACCGATAGATGTTAGCCGTTTTGGTGTTATCTATGCGGGTGCACAAAAGAATATTGGTCCTGCGGGTTTAACGATTGTCATTATTCGTGAAGATCTATTAGGTAAAGCGCGCAAAGAAACACCTTCTGTGTTTGATTACACAGTGCTTGCTGAGAATGACTCCATGTTTAATACACCACCTACCTTTGCTTGGTATTTATCAGGCATGGTCTTTAAATGGCTGAAAGAGCAAGGTGGTTTGCAAGAGATGGCAAAACGCAACTATGAAAAAGCAACGCTTCTTTATAGTGCAATTGATAATAGTGATTTTTATATCAATCGTATTACCACAGAAAATCGTTCACTAATGAATGTGCCTTTCCAAATGTCTTCTCCTGAACTGGATTCCGTATTCTTAAAAGAGGCAGAAGCTCAAGGTTTGGTCGCATTAAAAGGTCACCGTGTATCAGGTGGTATGCGTGCTTCAATTTATAACGCAATGCCATTGGAAGGTGTTCAAGCATTAGTCGACTTTATGGCTGATTTTGAACGTCGTCATGCGTAATAAATAAAATCTAGAACTAGAATAAGAAAGCCTGCTTAAAATACAGGTTTTCTTATTATTCAATTTTTAAGATGTTAATAATTAAAATTGAGTTACTAAGTACAAAATAAATAAAAAGATAAGTACCTAAATAATTTTATATTTAATTAAATAGCATCCCCCCGCTTAATTTACTTGTTTATTGGAGTTTTTACCTGTTTATGGAATCGTTAACATTACAACCTATCGCTCATATCGAAGGTGTTATTAATTTACCAGGGTCAAAAAGTGTCTCTAACCGTGCGTTGTTATTAGCGGCTTTAGCTAAAGGTAAAACTCGTCTAACCAACTTATTAGATAGTGATGATATTCGCCATATGCTTAATGCATTAAAAGCCTTAGGGGTGCAATATCAATTATCAAATAACAATACGGTATGTGATATTGAAGGACTAGGCGGTGAATTTAAAACAAATTCGCCATTAGAGCTCTTCTTAGGTAATGCAGGTACAGCAATGCGCCCATTAGCGGCTGCATTAAATCTCGGTCAGCATGATATTATTCTTACTGGTGAACCTCGTATGAAAGAGCGTCCAATTGGGCATTTAGTTGACGCTTTACGCCAAGGTGGTGCAAAAATTGACTATCTTGAACAGACTGATTACCCACCAATTCGCTTACATGGTGGTTTTTTAGGTGGTAATGTTGAGGTTGATGGTAGTGTTTCTAGCCAGTTTTTGACTGCTTTATTAATGATGGCACCTTTGGCAGAGCAAGATACGATTATCACCATTAAAGGCGAATTAGTATCAAAACCTTACATTGATATTACCTTAGCATTAATTAATACCTTTGGTGGGAAAATCGAAAACCAAGACTACCAGCGCTTTGTTATAAAAGGTGGCCAACAATATCAATCACCAGAAAAGTACCTTGTAGAAGGTGATGCTTCATCTGCATCTTACTTTTTAGCAGCGGCTGCCATTAAAGGCGGTACTGTACGAGTTACAGGTATCGGTAAAAATAGCTTACAAGGGGATATTCATTTTGCTTCTGTGCTTGAAAAGATGGGCGCAAAAGTACGCTGGGGTGAGGACTATATTGAGTGTGAGCGTGGAACGTTAAAAGGCATTGATATGGATATGAATACTATCCCTGATGCTGCAATGACCATTGCTACCACGGCACTTTTTGCTGAAGGCGAAACGGCTATCCGCAATATTTATAACTGGCGTGTAAAAGAAACTGACCGATTAGCGGCAATGGCAACAGAGTTACAAAAAGTGGGTGCGATTGTTGAAGAAGGTCACGACTACCTAAAAGTAACACCACCAAAACAGTTAACCACTGCGGATATTGAAACTTATAACGATCATCGTATTGCGATGTGTTTTTCGCTGGTGGCACTTTCTGATACACCAATTACTATTCTTGACCCGGGATGTACCGCAAAAACCTTCCCTGATTATTTTGAGAAATTAGAAACACTTTCTCAACGTAATAATTAATGTAAAAATCATTAATTAAAATGAGTCAAAACTAAATCAGTTAAATCGGCAGTATTGAACCTTTTGGAGAACAATACTGCCGATTTTTTATTATAATTAGATTAATTTTTCTAAAAAAACACCACTTAGAAAAAATAATATTAAATAAGACTTTTTAGTGCTTATCTACTTGTTTCTTCCTATACATTGTATGCGTATAATGTCGCGCATATATTAATACTGTTTTTCTCTGTTTGAACACTATGCCTATTATATCAATGTAATAAGAGCAACAAACACAGAAATGCAGTGCCCACGAAAAGGAGAAACTCATGGCGGTTATCGTCCCTGTTATAACTGTTGATGGGCCTAGCGGAGCAGGTAAAGGAACATTATGCCAAGCATTAGCGAAAGCATTTGGCTGGCATTTACTCGATTCTGGCGCTATTTATCGTGTATTGGCATTAGCAGCTTTACATCATCATGTTGATATTACTTCCGAAGACGCTTTAGTACCTTTGGCGGCAAATTTGGATGTACGCTTTATTCCTAATGAGAATGGCTTAAGTGTCATTCTAGAAGGTGAAGATGTTTCAACTGAAATTCGAACAGAAACAGTTGGGAATACGGCATCACAAGCTGCAACTTTTCCTCGAGTAAGAGAAGCATTATTGCGTCGTCAGCGTGCATTTCGTACAGCGCCGGGCTTAATTGCCGATGGTCGAGATATGGGCACAATCGTTTTTCCTGATGCTCAAGTGAAAATATTTTTAGAAGCGAGTGCAGAAGAGCGCGCGCGTCGTCGCATGTTACAGTTGCAGGAAAAGGGCTTTAATGTTAACTTTGAGCGCCTTTTATCCGAGATAAAAGAACGCGATTACCGTGACCGGAATCGCGCTGTTGCGCCACTTGTTGCGGCGAAAGATGCATTAATTCTCGATTCTACAAGCTTGTCTATTGACGAAGTCATTGAAAAATCGTTGACTTATGCTAAAAAAAATCTGCAATTATCAGCGTAATTAATTTTTATTTCGTTTATACTAGGTAATTATCAAAATCGGGTTGACGTGTTAATGAAAACACAACAATGCCCGATGACCTTGTCACAAAGGATGTAACGAGGTATGTGAAACAACCCCATTCGGCCGGATGCTAAATGGACGTTAATTAAATTTACTTGAAGATCATTAACATGACAGAATCTTTTGCTCAACTCTTTGAAGAATCCCTAAAAACAATCGAAACTCGTCCTGGCGCTATCGTTCGCGGCGTTGTAGTTGCTATCGATAAAGACGTTGTTCTGGTTGATGCAGGTCTGAAATCAGAATCTGCTATTCCTGTAGAACAATTCAAAAACGCTCAAGGCGAATTAGAAATCCAAGTGGGCGACGAAATTGATGTTGCTCTGGACGCGGTTGAAGATGGCTTCGGTGAAACCGTTCTGTCTCGTGAGAAAGCTAAACGTCACGAAGCGTGGCTGATGCTGGAAAAAGCTTACGAAGAAAACGAAACTGTTGTTGGTATCATCAACGGTAAAGTTAAAGGTGGTTTCACTGTTGAACTGAACGGCATTCGTGCGTTCTTACCAGGTTCACTGGTAGACGTTCGCCCAGTTCGCGATACAACTCATCTGGAAAACAAAGAGCTTGAGTTCAAAGTCATCAAATTAGACCAAAAACGTAACAACGTTGTTGTGTCTCGTCGTGCGGTTATCGAATCTGAAAACAGCGCAGAACGCGATCAGTTATTAGAAAACCTGCAAGAAGGCATGGAAGTTAAAGGTATCGTTAAGAACCTTACTGACTACGGTGCATTCGTTGATCTGGGCGGTGTTGACGGCTTACTGCACATCACTGACATGGCTTGGAAACGTGTTAAACACCCAAGCGAAATTGTCAATGTTGGCGACGAAATCACTGTTAAAGTCCTGAAATTCGACCGTGAACGTACTCGCGTATCATTAGGTCTGAAACAACTGGGCGAAGATCCATGGGTAGCTATCGCTAAACGTTATCCAGAAGGTACTAAACTGACTGGTCGTGTAACTAACCTGACTGATTACGGTTGCTTCGTAGAAATCGAAGAAGGCGTTGAAGGTCTGGTACACGTTTCTGAAATGGATTGGACTAACAAAAACATTCACCCATCTAAAGTTGTTAACGTTGGTGATGTTGTTGAAGTTATGGTTCTTGACATCGATGAAGAACGTCGTCGTATTTCACTGGGTCTGAAACAGTGCAAATCTAACCCATGGCAGCAGTTTGCAGAAACTCACAACAAGAACGACCGTGTTGAAGGTAAAATCAAGTCTATCACTGACTTCGGTATCTTCATCGGTTTAGACGGCGGTATCGACGGTCTGGTTCATTTATCTGACATTTCTTGGAATGTTGCAGGTGAAGAAGCAGTTCGTGAATACAAAAAAGGCGACGAAATCGCTGCTGTAGTTCTGCAAGTTGATGCTGAACGTGAACGTATCTCACTGGGCGTTAAACAATTATCAGAAGATCCATTCAATAATTACCTGTCTGCTCACAAAAAAGGTGCTATTGTTTCTGGTAAAGTAACTGCTGTTGACGCTAAAGGCGCAACTGTAGAATTAGCTGACGGTGTTGAAGGTTACCTGCGTGCTTCAGAAGCTTCACGTGACCGCGTTGAAGATGCAACTCTGGTTCTGAATGTTGGCGAAGCTGTAGAAGCTAAATACACCGGCGTTGATCGTAAAAACCGCGTTATCAACTTATCTGTTCGTGCTAAGGACGAAGCAGATGAGAAAGACGCTATCGCTTCTGTAAACAACAAAGAAGAAGTTGGTTTTTCAAACAACGCTATGGCTGAAGCTTTCAAAGCAGCTAAAGGCGAATAATTTAAGTTATTAACGGAAGGCAACGTTAATCGTTGCCTATTTATCGGTAGTTTAGGGAGGTAATATGACCAAGTCTGAGTTAATCGAGAGACTTGCAGGCCTACAATCTCATCTTTCGGCTAAGACGGTTGAAGAAGCTGTAAAAGAAATGCTTGATCATATGGCTGATACTTTAGCTGATGGTGAGCGTATCGAAGTCCGCGGATTCGGCAGTTTTTCTCTACACTACCGTGCGCCGCGTACGGGTCGTAACCCGAAGACAGGTGATAAAGTAGATCTGGAAGGTAAATACGTTCCACACTTTAAGCCAGGTAAAGAGTTACGTGACCGTGTAAATATTTATACGGAATAATAACTCCTGTCGAAATGGCACGATGTTAGTTAACTTTCTCAAAAACGGTACTTAGGTGCCGTTTTTTATTAACTATTATTATCACTTTTAGTTTATTTTTCTGCTCCCTAATTTTTTTCTGCTCCCTAATTTTTTTCTATCTCCCATCTTGCACCTTCAATCCCAATCTTGGATTGAACGATTCGTTTTCTTGATTTTATCTCGCTAGCACCTTTCTTTTTTATTACTTTATTCTGCTTTCATTTTAATTTCTCTATTTAATTACCTGTATCACTTAGTTGTTTTATTTTTTACGAGCTTCTTCTCAAAATTTATTGTATGTAACAAGAGATCTTTTCCTTTTTATAAAGCATCACTAAAAAACGACCTAAAAGCCTATCTCTAATGAAATGGTAACATTATGATATTTAAAAAATAATTGCAGGCAAGGATGCTAGAAATGATTTTACTGAATCGAATGATAAAGTTTTTTGAGTTAAAGATGGTATCAATAAAACGAAGGTGCATTCATTCAGCCTATTTTCAAAGACTCTATTTCACGAAGTTAACTTTAGACAATATTGCTTTGGCAATAATATTAGGTTGCTTACCTTTATTAGTTCAACATACGCTTTTTAGTCAAACAATTTATTCTATTATTATTATTGTTGCACTATTTCTATTATTTATTCCTTTTTTCTTATTCCGTTTTTCAGCGATATTTCTAATTTTCTGGGTTTATTCAAATATGGTTGCGTCATCATTAATGACGAGAACAGAACAGTTTGCTGATAATATGGCAACATTTGAAACCAAGGTTATGGAGTATCGCCAATTAACAGATGGCAATATTATTATCAAAATACCCATTACGAAGAAGACGCTCTTTTCATCTTCTGTTTATGCAAACGTATATTGGCGAAGTCCGCCTAAAAACATAGCTGTAGGACAATATTGGAAGTTTAAAATTCAATTTAGAGCTGTACATAGTTATTTAAATGAAGGTGGGTTTGATAGCCAAAAATATGCCGTTTCTGTGAAGGAAACATTAACGGGTAAAGTGATGACAGCCAAGTTTATCCGAAATGATATATCACTACGTACTCAACTTATTCAGACAATCACAGCTCATTGGCAAACAGCAAAAAATAAAGGTGAAATTATTGCTTTAGTCTTAGGTGATAAGCGATATATTGAACCTGAGAAAAAAGATCTCTATATGAAAACAGGGGTTGCTCATTTAATTGTGATATCGGGTTTACATATAGGTTTAGCTGCCTTTTTTGGTTGGGGTATTGCAAGAGGTATTCAATTTTTTTTCCCTATCAGATGGATTAATCCAAGATTTCCATTAGTTATAGCTTGGTTATGTGGTGTTTTCTATGCTGCGTTATCAGGTTGGGGAATACCAGCAACAAGAGCTGTTATTGGATTAACTGTTTGGGTAATTTTACATTGGGGGAGCCGATTATTTTTGCCTTGGCAATGGGCACTTTGGAGTGCAGCACTTATTCTTATTGTTGAGCCTCTTTCTATACTTTCAGCTAGTTTTTGGCTTTCATTTTCTGCTGTGTTTGCCATTATCTTTTGGTATTGGATGTACCCATTAAAAGCTAAATATAACTATCAAAAACGGTGGTTTATTTTAAGGTTGGTACATTTACAATCTGGTTTATTAATTATTTTATTACCATTCCAATTATATTTATTTAATGGCGCTAATTTTTTTAGCTTTATTGTTAACTTATGGGCGGTTCCTATTGTTTCTTTTATTACCGTGCCATTAATAATGCTCGGGTTATTGACATTCTTTCTCTCATTTTTGCAACCAATAATTTGGCACTGGGTTGATCTTTCTATTAGCCTTGCTTTTTGGTGTGCTCCTTTATTTTTACCATATTGGCAAAATAGTGGTGCCATTCCTTTATTATTAGGATTTTTGGGAATTGGTACTATTTTAATCATAAAAATGTCATGGTGGCGTTATCATTTTATTTGCATTGTGGCTATTGGTACTATTTTATACTGTGAATTCATCGCCTCTTCACGTTATCAATGGCGAATATCTATGTTAGATGTTGGGCATGGCTTAGCAGTTATTCTTGAAAAAGAAGGGGAAGCGATTATTTATGACACGGGAATGCGCTGGAAAAATGGAGGTTCGATTGCAAAGAATGTCATCATTCCTTATTTAAGACATCATCGACTTACGCCAGTTGCATTGATCATTAGCCATGATCATCTTGATCATACAGGGGGAATGGAAGATTTAGTAAAAACTTATCCTAATTTAAGCATTCGTAGTAGTTTTGACGATCCTTCGCATTTACCTTGCTTAAGTGATAAATCATGGCAGTGGAAAGGGCTTCAATTTGATGCATTGTGGCCGCTGAATAAATTACTCTCCCCGAAAAATAATCAATCCTGTGTGATCAATATTAGTGATGGGAAATACAATATTCTGCTAACTGGAGATATAGAAAAAGAAGTTGAAGCTCAATTGGTAAGAGTAAAAAAAGATCAGCTAAAAGCAGATGTCTTACAAGTTCCTCATCATGGTAGTCAAACATCATCCACATTGATGTTTATTCAAGCAGTATCACCAAAAATTGCACTTGTTTCTGCTGCTCGTTATAGCCCTTGGCGTTTGCCTTCTGATAAAGTACATCATCGTTATAAAAAAGAAGCTATTAATTGGCTAACAACCTCTATTAGTGGGCAAGTTTCTATCGAG
Organism: Proteus sp. G2618; assembly: GCF_009915995.1. Lineage (NCBI taxonomy): Bacteria > Pseudomonadati > Pseudomonadota > Gammaproteobacteria > Enterobacterales > Morganellaceae > Proteus > Proteus sp. G2618. The sequence continues at coordinate 92,158 of NZ_JAABNI010000021.1, forward strand.
TTTAATCAAGATAATATTGATGTATTTACCTATAGGCGAGATATTTTGCCTCGTTGGTATCATCAGTGGTTTGGTGTTTTGACGTTTCCCGAGTAGAATGGCCGGCTAATTATTAAAAGTTTGGTAATATATATGAATGATATAGATCTATCAACGTGGCAAACATTCCGCCGCTTATGGCCAATGATTCGGCTTTTCAAAGCGGGTTTAATCACTGCTGCAATTGCATTAATCATCAATGCGGGTGTGGATGCATTTATGATTTCTTTATTAAAACCACTTCTTGATGAAGGTTTTGGTAAAGCCAGTAATGACGTATTAAAATGGATGCCTTTTGCCGTTATTGGTCTGATAGCTCTGCGTGGTATATCTAACTTTATTTCAAGTTACTGTCTTTCTTGGGTCTCTGGGAAAGTTGTAATGAATATGCGTCGTCGACTGTTTTCTCATATTATGGGAATGCCGGTGAGCTTTTTTGATCAGCAATCAACAGGGACTTTACTCTCTCGTATCACATATGATTCAGAACAGGTTGCCTCTTCATCATCAGGTGCATTAATTACCGTTGTACGTGAAGGTGCCTATATCATCGGACTATTTTGTTTGATGTTTTATTATAGCTGGCAATTATCCCTGATCCTTATCGTTATCGCACCTATTGTTGCTGTTGTTATTCGTATAGTATCGACTCGTTTTAGAACAATCAGTAAGCGTATCCAAAATAGCATGGGGCTAGTGACAACTAGCGCAGAACAAATGCTAAAAGGGCATAAAGAAGTTCTGATTTTTAATGGCCAAGAAGTTGAAAATAAACGCTTTAACCATGTAAGCAATCATATTCGCCGTCAAGGTATGCGTATGGTTGTCGCATCATCAATTTCAGATCCTATTATTCAGATAATCGCTTCTCTTGCATTAGCATTTGTCCTGTATGCAGCAAGTTTCCCTGAGATAATGGATACATTAACAGCAGGTACAATTACTGTTGTATTCTCCTCAATGGTTGCATTAATGCGTCCATTGAAATCACTGACTAATGTGAATGCTCAATTCCAGCGTGGTATGGCTGCTTGTCAGACGCTATTTACCATACTCGATATGGAGCAAGAAAAAGACACCGGTAAGCTTGAACTAAAAAAACCAACTGGTGATATTGAATTCCGTAATGTGACTTTCCAATATGTCACGAAAGATACGCCAGCACTGAAAAATATGTCATTTACTATCCCAGCAGGTAAAACTGTTGCATTAGTTGGACGCTCAGGCTCTGGTAAGTCTACGATCGCAAATCTGATCACGCGTTTTTATGACATTAATGAAGGCGAAATATTAATTAATGGTCATGATATTCGTGAATACACATTGAAATCTTTGCGTAATCAAGTCGCGTTGGTTTCTCAAAATGTGCATCTTTTTAATGAAACCGTAGCAAACAATATTGTCTATGCATGTGAAGATCAGTATACCCGTGAAGATATTGAAAAAGCGGCGAAGATGGCACATGCAATGGATTTTATCCAAAAAATGGATAAGGGCTTAGATACTGAAATTGGTGAAAATGGTGTATTGCTTTCAGGTGGACAACGTCAGCGTATTGCAATTGCAAGAGCGTTATTAAGAGATTCGCCAATCCTTATTCTTGATGAGGCTACATCAGCGCTAGATACAGAATCAGAGCGCGCTATCCAGTCAGCACTTGATGAATTACAGAAAAACAGAACCTCTTTAGTGATTGCTCACCGTTTATCAACTATTGAAAAAGCGGATGAAATATTAGTTATTGAAGATGGTGAAATTGTTGAACGTGGCGCACACCTTGATTTGATTGAGAAACAAGGCATTTATGCACAACTTCACAGGATGCAATTTGGCAAATGATTGAACGGATTTGGTCTGGTAAATCTTGGTTATATATCCTACTGCTTCCATTTTCATGGTTGTATGGCGCACTTACATTATTAAGGCGTTTTGCATATCAGAAAGGATGGCTAGCGTCATGGAAAGCCCCAATTCCTGTTGTGATTGTTGGCAATTTAACTGCAGGCGGGAATGGCAAAACACCTGTTGTGATATGGCTTGTTGAGCAATTAATACAGCAGGGGTTTAAACCTGGTGTTGTCTCTCGTGGTTACGGCGGAAAATCAGATCATTATCCATTGCTTTTGACATCCGATACGACACCTGCCATGGCAGGTGATGAACCTGTATTGATTTATCATCGAACTGGTGCTCCCGTTGCGGTTGCACCTAATCGACGAGATGCAGTAAAAGCGTTATTAGCTCAACATGAGCTTGATGTGATCATCACTGATGATGGTTTGCAGCATTACGCATTACAACGTGATTATGAAATTGTTGTCATTGATGGTCAGCGTCGATTCGGCAATGGTTGGTGGTTACCAGCAGGCCCTATGCGAGAGCGTTCAGGGCGCTTAGATTCTGTGGATGCAATTATCGTTAATGGTGGGATAAGTCAGAATAATGAGATTGGCATGACACTGGAAGGTGATACTGCAGTTAATCTTAAAACAGGAGAAAAAAAACCAGTTCAGCAAATTAAAAAGGCTGTTGCTATCGCTGGAATTGGTCATCCTCCTAGGTTTTTTAACTCGTTACATGAAAAAGGGATAGAGTTAATTACAACAAAAGCATTTAGTGATCATAGTGATTATAGTGTTCAAGAATTACAGGATTTAACACCTGACTTAGAACCCCTTATTATGACAGAAAAGGATGCTGTTAAATGTCAGCATTTTGCACAAGATAATTGGTGGTATTTACCCGTTAGCGCTGAATTAAATAGTCAATTTGTGCTAAAACAAGTCAGCAATTTAATTTACGGTTCGAAAAAAACTTGTATCTGATCTGAAACAATGATATTTATAGTGAAAATCAGGATAGCGTTACATAAAAGATTACCTACCTACAGTCGCATATCGCTTTTGTCGTAGTTCAATTTAATTCGCCACTACCCTATCTACTCAAAAGCCTTGTGTGGAGAGTTTGTGGATCTTGAATGTAGGGTTAATATTTTGTGCAGTGAATAGCATCAGCTTTTGTGCACAATGGATGATAAAAACCATTTTTGATGGTGACTAATTATCTCTATATTCGGTTATCTTTTTTATCAGTGCGCAATAAATGTCAGTATGCCATCTTTTTGTCATATTGATACTGTAAATATTTATTGAGCTTTATAATATTTATTAAGCTTAGCTATCACGGTTTTGAACATTTATATTGAATAATAAAATGCACTACTTAAATTAATGTGTTCAGAATTTAATTGGGGTTTTTATATAAGAAGACTTAATAAAAAGTAGGATGCATTTGTATAGGAAAATAAAACTATACAAAGAACAAAAGGAGTTTATCTATCATGACATTACAATTAAGAATGGGTCGCGTAAAATGGTTCGACAATAACAAAGGTTATGGTCTTATTGTTGCAAGAGATATTGAACAAGAAGTTTATGTCAATAAAAAAGCGATTGCCAATACAAAAAATAAAGCATTAACAGAAGGTCAAGACGTTGAGTTCTCTGTTATCAGAACAGCAGCAGGTTTAGAAGCCGCTGATGTTATCGGGTTTTAAATAAGGCTTAGCCTTGTTAAAGATGTAGATAAAACGATAGTTTAGCATTAAGATTAAATTATCGTTTATGCCTAATTTGAGGTAGGTAAGCCACAATAGTTTACCACCAAGCTGAATAAGTAATATAAAAGAGTCGTTTCGTTAATTAGAATGCAATAAAGATAATAAAAAGGTTAAATTATTATCAATAAAAGCTGAATGTAATTCTTTATTAATGATGTTGCAGACTCAACGATAAAAAGCCACATTAATGTGGCTTTTTTGTTGCTTATAGTAAAAGAGAAAATAATAAATTTATTAATTACTAAAATAATTTTCGAATTATCACTAAACGAGAGGTTTTGAGTATTAACGCTGATCATTCCTTATGATATCCTTTTGCCATATAAAATGATTAACCCTTGAGAGGGACAAAATGGATCACCGCTTACTCGAAATTATTGCTTGCCCAGTTTGCCACGGTAAACTTATCTTTGATAAAGAAAATTCAGAGCTTATCTGCAAAATTGATCATTTAGCTTATCCTGTTCGTGACAATATCCCCGTTCTTCTGGAGAATGAAGCAAGAGAATTATCACTAGAAGAGGAAAAGTAACTTCATGTTCACGGTCATTATCCCTGGTCGATATGCATCGACCCGTTTACCGGGTAAACCCCTCGCGGATATTCATGGCAAACCTATGATTGTTCGTGTCATGGAACAAGCTATGCGCTCTGGTGCAAACCGTGTCATTGTTGCAACTGATAATTTTGATGTTGTTGCAGCAGTTGAAAAAGCGGGTGGAGAAGCCTGTATGACTCGCGAAGATCATCATTCGGGTACAGAACGTTTAGCGGAAGTCATTGAAAAATACAAATTTGCGGATGATGAGATAATCGTTAACGTACAAGGTGATGAGCCTCTTATTCCCCCTGTGATTATTACTCAAGTAGCCGAAAATTTGGCGAGTTGTGGTGCAGGAATGGCAACATTAGCAGTGCCTATTGTTGACTCAAAAGAAGCTTTTAACCCTAATGCGGTGAAAGTTGTGATGGATGCAAAAGGTTTCGCACTTTATTTTTCTCGTGCAACCATTCCTTGGGAAAGAGATCGTTTTAATTTATCACATGATGAAATTGGTGAGCATTATCTTCGTCATATTGGGATTTATGCTTATCGTGCAGGCTTTATACGTCGATATATTACTTGGGAGCCAAGCCCATTAGAATCTATTGAAATGTTAGAGCAACTGCGTGTGCTATGGTATGGTGAAAAAATCCATGTTGCCAAAGCACTAGAAGTTCCTGGTGTGGGAGTAGATACTCAAGATGATCTTATTGCAGCCAGAGCTGCATATCGAGCACTTAACCAAGAGTTCTGATTTTTTAACAGTAACAAATAAATTTTAACGGCACTTAAATTAAGTGCCGTTTTTGCATCAGTTAGCAAAAATATTTCTAATTATTGGTTTTCTTCTTTATCAGATTGGTGACTTTCATTTTCAGGAATAGTTGCGGGTTGTCCGACAGGTTTTACTGATTGCCATACCGACCCTAAAAACTCATACCATGCACGTTCACTGTGTTGAAAATAAGTCGCAGAAGGAAAATATTTTTCCCAAGGATGTAATGGTGAAGAAATAGCCAGTTGGTTAGCTGGTGCAACGATAGGTTTCATGCCTCGGGCTAAAAAGAAACGCTCCGCACGTGCTAAATGATTGGCAGACGTTACAAGTAAAAATGGTTTTTTACCAATTAATTTATCAACTTCATAGGCTTCTTCTTCCGTATCTTTCGGTGTTGATAATGCGATAGTTCTCTCAGCAGGTACACCTAAAGATTGTGCTACCTGAGCCGCTACTTCTGCACTACTTATTTGATTAACACCAGCACCACCTGTAAAAATCATTATCGCATTAGGATTGCGATAATAAAGTCTTACACCTTCAGCAACACGAAATAAACTATTATTAAGAAGATTAGAACTGGGGGCCCAATCTGGGTTATAAGTAAATCCACCACCTAAAACAACAATGTAGTTCACATCTTGTTGCGAATTTTCTCGTAATTCATAACGAGCTTGATACTCTTTTTCACTCGGCATTAATAGTGTATCGGCAACAGGTTGTATGCCTAAAATAGTTAACAGAACAAGCACAACAGTGAGTAGGCTTTTTCCAGTTTTTTGCCAACGAGTAAACCAAAGTAGAGCTAATGCAAAAAAGGCGATTAATAAGAGCAAAGGCAAGGGCATCAGAAAGCCTGCAACATATTTTTTGAGCAAAAACAGCATAAATCATCCTAGATTGAGTGAAATACATGCAATTGATAGCGAAAGCTTAGTGAAAACTAGGGGAATTCCAAGACGTTGTGTCAAAATAGCTAACACAACAACGTTTCACTAAGTTTTCATCAATAGAAATAAAAAACCGTTTAATTATTTATAAAACGATAAACGTTTGAACGTTAATTTTTTCATTAATAAGCGTTATATTTATACTGCGCTTTGCGAATAATCTGATTCATGACTTATTTCTTGAGAGAAAACAGTCAGTATCATAGAACACTGGTAAAATTGCCGTCTTTATTTATGTACAGTGTCTCATATTTTTGAATTTATCAGAACGCAAAGAGTGCAAGTAGTAAGTTGTTATCATGAGGCGTTTTAATGTCAGATCGTAATTTTGACGATATTGCAGATAAATTCTCCCGCAATATCTATGGCACAACAAAGGGTAAAATACGTCAAGCGGTGATTTGGGAAGATTTACAACAATTATTGACTCTCTTACCTAGCCGAAGTTTGCGTATTTTAGATGCTGGTGGCGGTGAAGGTTATTTCTCTCGCCAGCTTGCTAAATTAGGACACCAAATTATCTTATGTGATTTATCACAAGAGATGCTTAATCGCGCACAAGAGGCTGCGATTGAAGAGGGTGTTGTCGAGAACATGACGTTTATTTGTTGTGCAGCTCAAGAGATTAAAGAGCATATAGATGAAGGGGTTGATTTAATTCTATTTCATGCAGTATTGGAATGGATCACGGATCAGAAAAACGCCGTAAATGTTCTTACCGATATGTTGTTACCTAATGGTATCTTATCGCTGATGTTTTACAATGCGAATGGCATTGTCATGAGAAATGCGATTTTAGGGAATTTTCATCTGGCAAATCCTGAGATCCCACGTAGAAGAAAAAAATCGCTATCACCTCAAAATCCATTGCAACCCGAAGATGTTTATCAATGGCTAGATGAGTTTTCAATGACAATATTAGGAAAAACGGGTGTCCGTGTTTTCCATGATTATTTGCAAAGTCGTCAGTTACAAAATAAAGATTTTCCATCGTTGCTTGCATTAGAGCAACGATATTGTCGGCAAGAGCCCTATATCAGTCTGGGGCGTTACATTCATGTCATGGCACAAAAGCGTGTAAATTAAGGATGTACTATGAGTGATTTTACCCAGACAGTTCCTGAGTTAGTGTCTTGGGCGAGAAAAAATGATTTCTCAATCTCACTGCCACCAGAAAGATTAGCTTTTTTGATGGCTGTCGCTGTATTAAACAGCGAGCGCCTTGATGGCGAAATCAGTGAAGGGGAGTTAATTGATGCCTTTCGAGAAGTATGTAAAGGCTTCGAACAACCCGCAGAATCAATACAAGTTCGCGCAAATAATGCCATTAATGACATGGTAAAGCAGCGACTTTTTAACCGTTTTACCAGTGAATTGGTAGAAGGTAATGCAATATACCGTTTAACCCCGTTGGGTATTGGAATTAGTGATTACTATATTCGCCAACGTGAATTTTCATCATTGCGCTTATCTATGCAACTTTCCATTGTGGCGGGTGAGTTGGATTCAGCTGCCAGTTCCGCTGAAGATGGTGGTGATGAATATCATTGGCATCGTAACGTTTTTGCGCCTTTAAAATATTCAGTGGCAGAAATTTTCGATAGCATTGATTTGTCTCAGCGGATCATGGATGAGCAGCAAAATACAGTAAAAGAAGATATTGCTGCGCTATTAAACCAAGACTGGCAAGCAGCCATTTCAAGCTGTGAACAATTGTTATCTGAAACCTCGGGTACATTAAGAGAGCTACAAGATACACTTGAAGCCGCTGGTGACAAACTTCAAGCCAATCTCTTACGTATTCAAGAAGCAAACATGAATTCTGGTCATGTTGAGCAAATTGATACATTAGTATTTGAACTTCAAAGTAAGTTAGACCGCATTATTAGTTGGGGTCAGCAATCTATTGATTTATGGATTGGATACGATAGGCATGTCCATAAATTTATTCGTACAGCGATTGATATGGATAAAAACCGTATTTTCTCTCGCCGTTTACGTCAATCCGTACAAAACTATTTCGACAGCCCATGGGCATTAACTTACGCTAATGCTGATCGGTTGTTTGATATGCGTGATGAAGAACTGGTTCTACGTGATGAAGAAGTCACGGGTGAGTTACCTGAAGAGCTTGAATATCAAATGTTCAGTGAAGTGAACGAACAAATAGCACTATGGGTAGAGCAAGAGCTGGCTTCTTACAAATTGGAACAACGAGCATTAGATCTCAGTTCAGTGTTAGTTGAATACCTTAATCGTTATCCGCAACAGAAACATTTCGATGTTGCACGTATTGTTATTGATCAAGCAGTACGATTAGGTGTGGCGAAAGCTGAGCTCGCAGGATTACCTGCAAAATGGTCAGAAATTAACGAATATGGAGCTAAGGTACAAGCGCATGTCATCGATACATACTGAACAATTTATGCCAGCAAAACTGGCGCAGGCATTAGCGAACTCACTTTTTCCTGAACTGGATAGCCAGTTACGTGCAGGTCGACATATCGGTATAGACTCTCTGGATAATCATGCTTTCTTGATGGATTTTCAAGATGAGTTATCAGACTTTTATGCGCGTTATAACGTCGAATTAATTCGAGCACCAGAAGGTTTCTTCTATTTGCGACCTCGTTCAACCACACTTATTCCACGCTCTGTTCTCTCTGAAATGGATATGTTGGTGGGGAAAATTCTTTGCTATCTCTATCTTAGCCCTGAACGATTAGCGAATCAGGGAATATTCACCGTTCAAGAGCTGTTCGATGAATTAAGAACATTAGCAGATGAAACCAAGCTTTTACGTTTAGTGAATCAGCGCTCAACAGGTTCTGATCTTGATTTGCAAAAATTACAAGAAAAAATGAGAACCTCACTAAATCGTTTACGTCGTTTAGGTATGATCTCATTCTTATTAAATGATATGCAGCGTTTTTCTATTACCGAATCTGTTTTCCGCTTTGGTGCCGATGTGCGTAGTGGCGATTCTCCACTTGAAGCTCAAATGCGAATGATCCGTGATGGTGAAGCAATGGCGCTTGAAGATAGCTCAGAAACTCTCAACGATGATGAAGAAAATGAAGATGAGCAATTACAATCCAGTGAAGATGATGCGGAGGGAGAAAATAAATGATTGAACGGGGAAAATTTCGCTCATTAACACTTATCAACTGGAATGGGTTTTTTGCTCGTACTTTTGATTTAGATGAGTTGGTGACTACGTTATCAGGTGGTAATGGTGCGGGTAAATCAACCACGATGGCTGCATTTATCACAGCCATGATCCCTGATCTTACTTTACTTCATTTCCGTAATACCACAGAAGCAGGATCGACAAGCGGATCACGTGATAAAGGGTTATACGGGAAACTGCGTCCTGGTGTGTGTTATGCCGTATTGGATGTGATTAACTCGCGTCACTTACGTGCTGTGGTCGGTGTTCGTTTACAACAAATTGCAGGGCGTGATAAGAAAGTTGATATCAAACCCTTTATGATCCAAGGGCTGCCAATGGCAGAAAATCCAACAGAAATTTTGACTCAAGCTGTTGCGGATCGCCAAGCCCGTGTTTTACCGCTGAATGAATTAAAAGAAAAAGTTGAAGCCATTGATGGGGTTGTTTTCAGACAATTTAACTCTATCACTGATTTCCATGCTGTGATGTTTGATTTAGGGGTTATTCCTAAACGTTTACGTTCAGCGAGTGATCGCGCCAAATTTTATCGTTTAATTGAAGCCTCATTGTATGGCGGTATTTCAAGTGCGATTACACGCTCTTTACGTGATTATTTACTACCTGAAAATAGCGGTGTAAGAAAAGCTTTCCAAGATATGGAAGGTGCATTGCGTGAAAACCGAATGACGCTTGAAGCTATTCGTGTCACTCAATCTGATCGAGACTTATTTAAGCACTTAATTACAGAAGCGACATCTTATGTTGCTGCTGACTATATGCGTCATGCTAATGAACGACGAATTCATTTAGATGAAGCTTTAACCGTGCGCCGTGAGTTATGGAGCCAGCGTAAATCCATTAATAGCGAAGCGTATCGTTTTGTTGAAATGGGTAAAGAGTTAGAAGAGCAACAAGCGTTATCTTCTGATCTTGAAGCGGATTATCAAGCGGCAAGTGACCGATTAAATTTAGTACAAAATGCAGTTCGCCAACAAGAGAAAATTGACCGCTATGTTGCTGATGTTGAAGAGATAACTTTCCGCTTAGAAGAACAAAGCGAAGTGGTTGAAGAAGCTACATCTAAGAAAGAAGAACTTGAAGCACGCGTAGAATCGGCAGAAGAAGAAGTCGATGAACTGAAAAATCAGTTAGCAGACTATCAGCAAGCATTAGACGTACAACAAACACGCGCTATTCAATATCGCCAAGCTGTGCAGGCTTTAGAGCGTGCTAAAGCACAATGTGATATTACGGATTTAGATGAAACTAATGCAGAGCAATGGGCTGAACGGATCCAATCAAAAATTCAAACCATTACGAATTCATTGCTTTCTATGGAGCAGAAACTCAATGTTTCTGAAGCAGCGAAAACACAATTCGATCAAGCCTATAAACTGGTAAGTTCAATTGTTGGTGAAGTTGAACGCCAAAATGCATGGGATGCTGCAAAAACGGCATTACGTGAGTGGTCTTCTCATCGACATCAAGCGGATAGGGTTCATCCTATTCGTATGCAATTAGCTGAATTAGAACAGCGTTTACATCAGCGAAACAATGCAGAACGCCAACTTGAAGAGTTTAACAAACATCATGGTAAATCGATGGAGCCTGATGATCTGTTAATTCTTCAAGATGAATTAGAAGCAAAAATTGAAGAGCTTAGTGATTACGTTAATGAATCAGGCGAACAGCGTATGCAAATGCGCCAAGAGTTAGATCAACTTAAACAACAAATTGAAAAGCTGAAAAAACGAGCACCTGCATGGCTTGCGGCACAAGATGCGTTAACACAATTATGTGAGCAGACTCGTCAATCTTTTGAAACGGGTCATCAAGTAACAGAATATATGCAACAGTTACTTGAAAAAGAGCGCGAAGCAACGGTATTACGTGATGAAACAGCAACCCGTAAACAACAAATTGAAGCGCAAATTGAACGTTTAAGTCAGCCAAGTGGCGCTGAAGATGGGCGATTAATTACGTTAGCTGAACGCTTTAATGGTGTTTTATTATCAGAAATTTATGATGATATTACGTTAGACGATGCGCCTTATTTCTCTGCATTATATGGGCCAGCACGCCATGCGATTGTTGTACAAGATCTATCTCAAGTTCAGGCACAATTAGAAACGTTAGATGATTGCCCAGAAGATCTCTATTTTATCGAAGGTGATCCACAATCTTTCGATGACAGTGTATTTAATGCGCAAGAGATGGATAAAGCCGTTCTTATTAAAAGTTCTGATAGACAATGGCGTTATTCTCGCTATCCTGAAATCCCGCTGTTTGGTCGAGCTGCGCGTGAAAATCAGTTAGAAATTTTATCTCGCCAGCGCGATGAGCTTTCTGAACTTTACGCGACACAAGCTTTTGATGTACAGAAGATCCAACGTGCTCACCATGCTTTTAGTCAGTTTGTGGGACAACATATTTCTGTGGCATTTGAGGCGGATCCTGAAGAGGATATTCGTCAACTCAACCAAAGACGTAACGAGCTAGAAAGAGCGCTAACACAATACGAAGAGAGTACTCAGCAACAGCGTCAAAATTATGCGCGTGCTAAAGAATCTCTAAATCTTCTTAATAAACTTATTCCTAAAGTTAATATCTTGATGGATGAAACACTGATTGATCGTGTTGAAGAGTTACGTGAAGAGCTGTATACCGCTGAAGAGTCAATGCGTCACTTGCAGCGTCATGAAAAAGCATTAGCAACGTTAGAGCCTATCGCTTCAATCTTACAAAGTGATCCACAAGCGCATGAACAATTAGCTCAAGATTACGAACAAGCAAAAGCAGAACAGCAACGTTATCAGCAACAAGCTTTCTTGCTGGTGGAAGTGGTACAGCGTCGTCCTCACTTTAGTTATAGCGATGCCGTTGAGATTGTCAGTGAAAATAGTGATCTTAACGAGAAGCTACGTCACCGCTTAGAAATGGCTGAAACAGAACGCGCTACAGCAAGAGAACTTTATCGTCAGCAACAAGCACAATGTGCTCAATTTAATCAAGTACTCGCATCATTAAAAAGCTCCTTTGATACTAAATCTGAATTACTTAGAGAGCTTGAGCAAGAGATGCGTGATACAGGGATCCATATTGATATTGGTGCAGAAGCCAGAGCCAAAGAGCTGCGTGATCAACGCTATTCTGCGGTAAGTGCAAACCGCACGCGTATTAGCCAACTTGAGCGAGATATCGCACTAAGTGAAGCTGAGCGAGATAATCTAACCAAGAAAATCCGTAAACTTGAACGTGACTACATTCAAATTCGTGAGCATGTTGTGAGTGCAAAAGCGGGTTGGTGCGCGGTTATGCGATTAGTAAAAGAAAATGGAATGGAGCGTCGTTTACATCGTCGAGACTTTGCTTATCTTTCTGCTGATGAATTACGTTCAATGTCGGATAAAGCGTTAGGTGCATTACGCCAAGCGGTTGCTGATAATGAATATTTACGTGATGCACTACGTCGCTCAGAAGATGCAAAATATCCCGATCGTAAAGTTCAGTTCTTTATTGCGGTATATCAGCATTTAAGAGAACGTATTCGCCAAGACATCATTAAAACGGATGATCCAGTTGATGCAATTGAACAGATGGAAATTGAGCTTGCTCGCTTAACTGAAGAGTTAACTAGCCGTGAGCAAAAATTAGCGATTAGCTCACGAAGCGTCGCGAATATTATTCGTAAAACTATTCAGCGTGAGCAAAACCGTATTCGTATGCTAAACCAAGGTTTGCAAGCGGTTTCATTTGGTCAGGTGCGTGGTGTCCGACTCAACGTCAATATCCGTGAAAGTCATCAAGTATTATTGGATGTGTTATCTGAAGAAGAGAACCAGTATCAAGATCTATTTAAAAACCAAAATCTGACTTTCTCTGAAGCAATGGCGAAACTTTATCAGCGTTTAAACCCTCAAGTAGATATTGGTCAACGTATGCCACAAACTGTGGGTGAAGAGCTGTTAGATTACCGTAATTACCTTGAAATGGATGTTGAGGTTAATCGTGGACCAGAAGGTTGGTTAAAAGCAGAAAGTGGCGCTTTATCAACTGGTGAAGCAATTGGTACAGGGATGTCAATTCTGGTGATGGTTGTACAGAGCTGGGAAGAAGAATCACGACGCTTAAGAGGAAAAGATATCTCTCCTTGTCGTTTGCTCTTCCTCGATGAAGCGGCACGTTTAGATGCGAAATCTATCGCGACGTTATTTGAACTTTGTGATCGCCTTGATATGCAATTAATTATTGCGGCACCAGAAAATATCAGCCCAGAAAAAGGAACAACCTATAAATTAGTACGAAAAGTGTTCAATGGTACTGAACATGTACACGTTGTTGGGTTAAAAGGTTTTGGTCAACAGGCTGAAAAAGATAAAATTGCATCATCAAATGTTGCTGAAATAACACAATAATTTTATTCCATTATTAGCCTCAAGAGGGCAAGAATAAAGGCGCTACGGGCTCATGCTTATAGCGCCTTCTTTTTTAAAGTGTTACATAGATCAAAAAATGAAAGTAAATTAACAAAAAAATGAAATTTTAAATGGAATAACGTGCGCCATATCTCATTTAAATGTAATCATGATGTTTATGATTGCTCCCGTATGTGATTAATATAAAAATTTAAAGGAAAGAGAATGCGTAAAGTCACGTTAGCTTTTAGTGCAATTGCTTTAGCGTTAAGCTTAAATGGCGCAGCAATGGCAAAAGTTCATATGCCAGAAGTTGTTAGCCCAGGTGTTACCGTTGCACAACTTGCACAACAACAACCAATTCATTGGGTTTCTGTTGCTGATATTGAAAAAAGCCTTGCAGGTCAAGCACCGATGGCAGTTGGTTTTGATATTGATGACACTGTTCTGTTCTCAAGCCCAGGTTTCTACCGTGGTAAACTGGAATACTCTCCAAACGATTTCAGCTACCTGAAAAACCCAGAATTCTGGGAAAAAATGAATAACGAGTGGGATAAATTCAGTATGCCTAAACAAGTCGGTATCGATCTTGTTCAAATGCACTTAAAACGTGGTGATACTGTTTATTTCATTACTGGTCGTACTCAGACTAAAACTGAGACTGTGACCAAGTATGTACAAGAAGGCTTAAACATTCCTGCTGATAAAATGCAGCCTGTTATTTTTGCTGGTGATCAACCTGGCGCAAATAACAAAGTAAGCTGGATGCGTGATCATAAACTGAAAATTTACTACGGTGATGCTGATGCAGATATCGCAGCAGCAGATGAGCTGAACATCCGTGGTATTCGTATTCTGCGTGCAGCTAACTCTTCTTACCAACCACTGCCAAAAGCAGGTCAATTTGGTGAAGAAGTAGTTATCAATTCAGAGTACTAATCTTTACCCTTTGTTTACCTTTATTTGTAAGGCGTAGGAAACTGCGCCTTTTTCTATTTTAAAATACCTTCCATTTAAATAATCTTATTATCCATTCACAATTCTTTATTATTCATTAATAGTCTATTTTTAATTTGTCTGTTTTTTGTTTTGTTATTGTGTCTTTAATTAAATTATATATTTTGAATATAAAAATGACTAAATGGTCTTTTTTTGATTAAATAAAATAAAATTTCTATCAGGGGCTTACAAAACTTTAAAAATATTAGTTTATTCCTATAAAACTCTTCTCCAAGCTCATCTAATATTCTAGGATACCAAAATAATAATAAGGAATGAGGGTAGAGGATTTATGGCGTATCAACCAATTAAAAGAGCAATCGCATATTCAGTTGTTATAGGTACACTCCTTTCTGGACATTATGTAATGGCCACAGAAACAGAGTCAGTGACTTTATCTGCACCCGAAACAGAAAACGCGACATTAGTTCCTGTAGCTAATGAAGCTATGCCAGCACCTGCAATTGTAGCAATGAATATTCCACAAGTGACCGAGTTAGAAGCAAGAACAAAATTGCAATCGTGGATCCCAACAGGATATGAACCGTTATATTTAGCCCAGCTAGTGAAAGTTTACCAAGCGAATAACTTAGCATTAATCTGGCAAGATGAAAAAATAGTACAGCAATTACAGCAACAAATTGCTGAAGTCGCTATTTCAGGTATTCAGCCCCAATTTGGGCAATGGTTAACACAATTAGGAACGCCTGAATTAACAAAAGAAGCACGTGATCTTATTTTATCAGATGCTTTTTTAGGCTATATCAGTTTTGTTGAGCAAGTGAATAAATCAGGCATATCTTTACTGTATCGTAATGTGATGCAAACATTGCCATCACCCACTGATAAATCAGTCGTGGAATTACAGCAAAATATCCAAAATAACACCTTAGGTAGTTTTGTTATTTCTTATGCACCATCTCATCCTTATTACAACTTAATGAAAGAAGAAGTGCGTAAGCAGTTACATAGCTCAGTTGTTTGGCCAGAAATGCAAGGAACAACATCATTAAAGCCAAATCAATCATCACAAGAAGTTATACCTCTGAGACAGATTTTACGTAATTTAAAATTAATTCCTGAACTAGAAGCTAATGAGCAGGAAATAGCAACAACTGTTTATGATGCGCCTTTAGTTGCGGCTGTTAAATTATTTCAAACTGCGCATGGGTTAGAGCCAGATGGGATTATTGGGCGACAAACGCGAGTGTGGTTAAATATGACACCGGCACAACGTGCGAGTATTATGGCATTAAATATTCAACGTCTTCGCCTGACACCTGCCATTGGAGATACAGGAATTTGGGTTAACATTCCTGATTTCTCACTCTATTTTTATGCCAATAACGAGCTTATTCTTGATTCAAAAGTCATTGTAGGTCGTCCTGATAGAAAAACACCGATTATGAGTAGCGCACTAAATAATGTTGTGGTTAATCCACCTTGGAATGTGCCAACAAGTATGACTCGTAAAGATATTGTACCTAGAGGTAAAGCAGATCCTAGTTACTTTAGTCGTAAGGGATATACTATTTATTCAGGGTGGGGGAATGATGCTTATCCTATTAACCCTTATGACATTGATTGGCAAAATATGAGCGCAAATAACTTCCCTTACCGAATTTGGCAGGCTCCGGGGCCAACAAACTCATTAGGGCGTTATAAATTTAATATGCCAAATTCAGATGCGATATATCTGCATGACACACCAAACCATTCACTGTTCTCAAAAAATATGAGAGCAATAAGTTCAGGCTGTATTCGTGTTAATAAAGCGTCTGAACTTGCTTCAATTTTATTGGGTGATGCAGGATGGAAACAAGATAGAATTGATGCAGCATTAAAACGTGGTTCAACACAATATGCGCCAATTCCTGAACGTATTCCGGTTTATTTATATTATCAAACAGCATGGGTGGCTCAGGAAAATGCACCTCAATATCGTGCAGATATTTATGGTTATGACAAAGTCATTACTAATGCACAACCTTATTTAGAGAATATTAAGAAATACTTTTAATATAAATAAATATAAATTGAATAAAGGATAGCTAATTCAGCTGTCCTTTATTTTTATATAAATCAATAAGATAAAAATGTTTTTTTATGGTCTTCAATAAGATAACTAGAAATATAATAAATTATAAAATATTTTTAAAATTTCTATTAAAAATAGAATGATAAAAATAGAGATTAGTATAAATAACTAAATTTATAAAATTACTAATGGCGTTAAATTGAAATGAAGTGTTATTTACAATACTATACAAACGATAAGAAACAATTCGAGAAAAATATTGTCATAATAAAGGTTCTTCCTCCTGAAATAATTTGTTGAGTGCATATACTATGGATATTATTGATTCGCATCGCCGTAAGTGGCTGGGGCTTGGTATGGCCGCTGTGGGGTTAGGGTTATTGCCTTCTCATGCATTTGCTTCATTAGCAACACCTCGTCCAAAAATTCTTCGCTTTAATAATTTAAATACCGGTGAAACTATTAAAGCCGAGTTTTTTGATGGAAAACGCTATAATAAACATGAGCTTGCTAAATTAAATCACCTTTTTAGAGATTATCGTCAAAACAAAATCAAAACCATCGATCCCGCATTGTTTGACCAAATCTATTTACTGCAAGTCATGCTTAATAACAATAAGCCTGTTGAACTTATTTCTGGTTATCGTTCATTAGTCACTAATAATAATTTGCGCCAAAACAGTAGTGGTGTAGCAAAGAAAAGTTATCATACACGTGGACAAGCAATGGATTTTCGTTTAGTGGGCACAGATCTTTCTAAAGTTCGTCAAGTCGCATTAAGAATGAAAGCGGGTGGTGTAGGCTATTATCCAAGAAGTAATTTTGTGCATATTGATACAGGACCTGTTCGCTCATGGTAATCTATTGAGAATTAGTTAATAGAGAGTGGAGTGATTCATGATGTATCACATTGTACCTGTGACAAATTATATGCAAAATTGCACCCTTATTTGGTGCGATGAAACGAAGGAAGCGGCAATTGTTGATCCCGGTGGAGATGTCGAAACGCTAATTGCGGAAATCGAGGCACGCCAATTAACATTAACCAAAGTATTATTAACACACGGACACTTTGATCATATTGCAGGCACCTCTCAAATTGTCGAGCACTTCAATGTTCCTGTTTATGGTCCTCATAAAGATGATAATTTCTTATTAGAGGAATTAGAACAGCAGTGTCGTATGTTTAATTTTCCTTGTGGAAAATCATTTACACCAGATAGTTGGTTAAATGAGGGTGATACCGTAACAATCGGTAAAACAATTTCGTTATCTGTTTTACATTGCCCAGGGCATACACCGGGACATATTATTTTTGTAAATCATCAGAATAAGATTATCTCTATGGGAGATGTGCTATTCAAAGAAAGTATTGGTCGTACCGATTTCCCACGTGGAAACCATGCTGATCTTATTGCTTCAATCAAAAATAAAGTCTTACCTTTAGGCGATGATTATCTGTTTATTCCGGGACATGGCCCTATGTCTAATTTAGGGCATGAGCGCCAATACAATCCGTTTTTACAAGATGAAATTCCAATCTGGTAATAGTGCGCTGATATAAGTGAATAAATATGAAAGCTCTTTATTATAAAGAGCTTTTTTATCAGTAAAAAATATAATTTGTATTTCTCTTACTTTAAATAAAAATGCCACGTTGTTAATAACGTGGCATTTATCTTAATTACACTTTAGAAGGTAATTAGAGTACTGCAACAATGGCTTCACATAGTGGAACCATATTCTCAAGAGTTAAACCAGCAACGTTAATACGACCAGATCCCACGATATAAATACCGTATTCAGCACGTAAACGCTCAACTTGCTCTTTATTTAAACCACTAAATGAGAACATACCATTTTGGTCGATAATAAAGCTAAAGTCTTGCTTAGCACCTTTTTCTTGTAGCGTGGTTACTAACAGTTGACGCATACGCTGAATACGTTCACGCATGGTTGTTAGCTCTTCAACCCATTCTTCTTTTAACTCTGGGTTAGAAAGAATAGTTGTTACTACAGAAGCACCGTGTGCTGGTGGATTTGAGTAGTTTGCACGAATAATTGCTTTTGCTTGGCTAAAGGCTTTTTCAGCAGTGTCACTGTCTTTGGTGACAATGGTACATGCACCTACACGCTCATTGTAAAGACCGAAGTTTTTAGAATATGAACTTGCAACAATAAGCTCAGGATTTTTTTCTGCAAAGAGGCGTAAGCCTTGTGCATCTTCTTCTAGACCACGAGCAAAACCTTGATATGCAAAGTCAAAAACAGGTAACCAGCCTTTTTCTGCTGATAGTTCAGCTAATTGGCGCCATTGTTCTTCAGTTGGATCAATACCGCTTGGGTTATGACAGCAACCGTGGAACAGAACAACATCACCTGCTTGAGCTTTAGCAAGGCTTGCTAACATGCCTTCAAAATCTAACCCATGATTTTCTGCATCGTAATAATCATAATTGCAGATCTCAAGACCCGCAGTTTGGAAAATATTATTATGGTTAGGCCAAGTTGGATTACTTATCCAAACACGTTTTGCAGTGGTTTGTTGAGCAATAAAATCAGCAGCAATACGTAAAGCACCTGTACCACCTGGGGCTTGAGCTGTGCGTGCGCGTTTTTCAGAGATAATAGGATGTTGTTCACCAAACAAAAGTGCTTGGGTCACATTGCCAAATTCAGGGATACCGCTAATAGGAAGGTAATTTTTGGTGGTTTCGTTTTCTAACAGGTATTTTTCTGCTTTCTTAACTGTGGTTAAAACAGGCGTTTTACCTGTCTCATCCTTGTAAACACCAATCCCTAAGTTAATTTTGTTTTCACGAGGATCAGAACGGAAACTATCAGCTAAACCCAGAATAGGATCGGCTGGTGCAGCAATGATTTTCTCAAACATAGTGTAATTGTTCCCTAAGCTCAAAACGAAGCCGAAATATGAGTATCAAGAGTAACGCTATGAGGCCTTTTTGCCAACTGTTTGTAGAGAAATTAACAAGAAGTTGTGAACTAAGTGAGAATAAATAGCAAATCAAGATGTAAATAAGTGAATATCCTGTGATTACATTAACATGTAAAAATAATCACTAAAAAATAATAATTGTTTAGTATGATAAACTTTTTGAAGTTGTTAAAAATAAAGAAGTTACAATGTTTTTCAGTGAATAAATAAACAGATCTACTGCAAATGCAAAAATAAAGAGAAAGAAAACATTGAGAATAAGAAGAAAAAAGCGAACTAAATAACAAGAGATTGAGAATAAAAAAGCAACACCGAAGTGTTGCTTTTCAAATCAATTAACTTGACTGTTTAATTACCTAAGCAGTAATTAGAACTGATAAGTCAGACCTAAACCAACTACGTTGTCGTCGTTGATGCCCAGTTTGTTATCAGATTTCAGCAGGTTGATTTTGTAATCAACAACTGCAGTCATATTTTTGTTAAATTTGTAGAAAGAACCTACAGAGATATATTTAACTAAATCTTCATCACCAACATAAGCAATACCAGTGTTTGTTGTTTGGTTCAGACTTTTACCTTTAGATTGAACATAACCTAAAGATGGTTTCAGACCTAAATCAGCAAAGTCATACTGCGCAGTTAACTCAATGTTTTGAGTTTTGTTAGCAATGCCTTTATTGAAGCTAGTCATGTTACGAGTTTCACCGTACATAGCCGCTAAGTAAACATTGTTAGCTGCGAATTTAGCACCAACGTTCCATGCTTCTGCACGAGAACCTTTAGCAGTGCTGTTATCTTGCTGCCAAGAAGTACGAGCAGAGTTTGAATAACCACCACCCAGAGTTACGCCCCAGCCTAAGTTATAAGCTGTAGAGAAACCGAAGCCGTCACCATTAGCTTTTTTACCATCACGCTTGTTGATAGTATTTTCGTTGTTTTTGCCTTGGTATTGCAGAGCAAAGTTCAGACCATCAACATAACCGAACATATCAGTGTTACGGTAAGTTAAAACACCAGTAGTACGGCTAGTCATGTAAACGTCAGTTTGTGCCATGGAGTCGCCACCAAATAAAGGTAGAACGTCTGTCCATGCGTTGGTGTCGTAAATTACACCGTAGTTACGACCATAGTCCATAGAACCGTAGTCAGCAAATTTAAAACCTGCGTAAGCAAAACGAGCACGTGAATCAGTATCACCTTCAGCATTGCTAGTACGAATTTCGTATTCAAAACGACCAAAACCAACTAAATCTTTATTGATTTGAGTTTCGCCTTTGAAGCCGATACGTGCACGAGAACCGTCACCGTCTTCACCTGAGTCTTTATCAGCGAAGTAATGACGAACGTCAACTTTACCGTAGATGTCTACTTTGTTGCCGTCTTTGTTGTACATTTCAGCTGCGTTTGCTGCACCAGCAAACATTAAAGCTGGGATTACCACTGCAAGAAGATTGCGCTTCATCATTATTATTACCCTCATTGGTGTTATTCAGACACCTTTGCCACTGCCAGAAATAGTTTCTTAATTTTTATGGAACTATTTATGAGAGTTAAGTGTCGTCTGTGTCGGGTGACAGTGTTCCATTGGTAAAAAATTTTATCTACCCCCAATTTGCTACAAAAACGAAAAAAGTGTAACAAATTGTAACTATGTATTTCAAAGTGTGTATTTTGGGGAACTTTTGAATCAAATAACAGCCATGCATAAAAAAAGCCAACCTTGAGGTTGGCTTCTTCACTTAAGTAAAACTAGTACAATAAAACAGCAATGCAAATTTCCAGTTGAATACTAATTAATCACTAAATTAAAAATCTGCATTTCTTGGTGTACGTGGGAATGGAATAACTTCACGAACGTTTGCGACACCGGTCACATAAGCAACTAAACGTTCAAAACCTAAACCAAATCCTGAATGAGGTACGGTGCCATAACGACGCAGGTCACGATACCACCAGTAGTCTTCTTTGCTCATTCCCATTTCGTCTAAACGTTTATCAAACATATCTAAACGCTCTTCACGTTGAGAACCACCAATGATTTCACCAATTCCCGGCGCTAACACGTCCATTGCTGCAACTGTTTTACCGTCTTCATTCATACGCATATAGAATGCTTTGATATCTTTCGGGTAGTTTTTCACAACAACAGGCGCTTTAAAGTGTTTCTCTGCAAGATAACGCTCATGCTCAGAAGAGAGGTCAACCCCCCAATAAACTGGGTTTTCAAATTTCTCACCACAGTTTTCAAGCACAGTGACCGCATCGGTATAATCGATTTGAGCAAAATCAGAAGTGATAAAGTTCTCTAAGCGTGTGATAGCGTCTTTATCGACACGTTGTGCAAAGAATTCCATATCATCTTTACGCTCTGCTAACACTGCCGCAAAGGTGTATTTCAGCATTTTTTCGGCAAGTGCAGCGATATCGTTAAGATCAGCAAATGCCACTTCAGGCTCAACCATCCAGAATTCAGCAAGGTGACGACTGGTGTTTGAGTTTTCAGCACGGAATGTTGGACCGAAAGTATACACTTTGCTTAATGCAGAAGCGTAAGTTTCACCATTTAGCTGACCAGAAACAGTTAAAAACGCTTCACGGCCAAAAAAGTCTTCACTGAAATCGACTTCGCCTTTATCTGTGCGTGGCAGATTGTTCATATCTAATGTAGAGACACGAAACATCTCACCGGCACCTTCTGTATCAGCTGCTGTGATCAGTGGAGTAGAAACCCAGAAGAAGCCTTGTTCATCGAAGAAACGATGTAGTGCTTGTGCTAATGTGTGGCGAACACGAGCAACTGCACCAATTAAGTTAGTACGAGGACGTAGGTGAGCAACTTCACGTAGGTACTCAATACTATGACGTTTGGCGGCCATCGGATAAGTTTCCGGATCATCGACCATTCCTACCACAACAACATTGGTGGCATGAATTTCAAAGTTCTGTCCCTGGCCCGGAGATTCAACAATTTTACCGGTGACTTCCACAGAACAGCCTGTGGTTAAGTGCAGCACTTCATCTTGATAATTCGGTAAATTATTATTAATGATGGCCTGTACTGGATTAAAGCAGGAACCGTCATAGACGGTAAGAAATGAGATACCAGCTTTTGAATCTCTTCTTGTACGTACCCAACCGCGAACGGTGACGTCTTCGCCAACCGCGATACGGCCTTGCAGTACGTCGACTACAGGCGCAACGATCATAAATAAATCTCTCTTCGTTTAATTAAAATAATTGTTTGGTTAGTTCACTCTGCCCCTGTCGGACAGTTTTTCTATGTTACTTGCAATAGCGCAGGAAACAAGTAGGAAATTTTAGTTTAAAGAGTCAATAAAGAAGAGAAAAGCTTTTGTATAAAATAAATTGATAAAAATAGATGAAATATTGATGAAAGTAGCGGTTATGACAAAAGAAAGGATAATAATTACCCTTTCTTTTATTAATGAAGATTTTTAGCTAATTAACAGGCTTGTTTGACAAGTGGAACATCAAAGGCTTTGCGTAGCTTGTCAACAAAATCATCGTCTTCGCAAATGGTTTTGCCTGGGCTATCTGATAATTTAGCAACGGGCTTGCCATTACACTCCACCAGCTTAATCACAATATTAAGCGGTGTGATTTCAGGAATGTTGCAAGTAAGCCGAGTACCAATACCAAAGATCAAACGAATGCGTTTATGAAAATGTTTATAAAGTACTAATGCCTTTTGAAAATCGAGACTATCAGAAAAGACTAATACTTTACTCATTGGATCAATACCCAATTTTTCATAATGCGCGATCGCTTTTTCACCCCATTCAATAGGATCACCAGAGTCGTGACGTAAACCTTGGTAGCTCTCTGCAAAGGTTTTATCAAAATCACGCAAAAATGCATCCATTGTAATGCAATCTGTTAATGCGATACCTAATTGATCTGGATATTCATCTAACCAAGATTGCAAGGCGGCGCGTTGGCTGTTTGCCAGTTCAGGACTAATCTGTTGATGAGCCTGAAACCACTCGTGAGCTTGTGTTCCCACAGGGGCTAATTGCATCCGTTCAGCTAAATGATAGTTACTTGTACCAATAAGATAAGGAAAATGATTTTTCAGCTCATCCACAATGGCACGCTGCACATCATAAGAAAAACGGCGACGAGTACCAAAATCCATCAATTTGAAATCAGCTAAGTCAATCTGTTGCTTAGCAGCATCACGGTAGAAGATATCAATTAATTTACGTAGTTGATTAACTGCATCGTCAGGAGTGACTTGAGGCGAGCGAGCACGATGTACAATTTCACTCACTAAAGCCAACAAAGGAACTTCCCATAGAATAACTTCACGCCAAGGGCCTGTTATCCTGATCATCAGTTGGTTTTCAGGTGTCGCTGAAATTTGGACTTGTTCTGGTTTAAAGCGAAAATGCTTAAACCATTGCAGATAGTCATTTTTGAAAAAGGGGAGACTCTGAAGATAGTCAAATTCTTCATTCGTTAATGACAGGTCTGCCATCATATTAACTTGATGGCGTAAGGTTGTTGCATATTCACCTAGACGTTCATCACTCCGACAGCGGAACTCAGCAACGACAGGAATATCACTATAATGATGGTAAACCGCTTGTTGCATGTGGAGCTTATATGCATCGGTATCCAACAGTGATGTAATAATCGGTGTAGCGTCTAAAATCATAGCGCGTCAAGCATCCTCACGGAGCGTTTTTATGTCTGCTAAATCGTTAAGGTTGGAGAGTATACCCGAATATGACGACAAAGCGTCACTATTCAACAATATTTCTCTGCGACATAAAAACAAGCTGTAAAACTTAGATGAGTTTACCACGTTAAACATAATTTGGGAGTATATTAGCATCATTTACCAAATAAATTGATTACATGTATTAATAAACTATTAACATTCTGTTGACTTTTGATGTTTTCAATTGAATATTCGACTGGCTAAACAGATTTTTGACGAGTAAGCTTTGGTAATATAACCGTTAAATAGTCGTGTTAACTAAAAGGTTTTTTCTATGACACAACAAAGAATCGCGAAATTTCGCAAAGATTATCGTGCCCCTGACTACACAATCACCGATTTACATCTTGATTTTATCTTAGATAAAGAAAATACCCAGGTTACGGCGATAAGCCAGTGTAAACGCCTAAACTCAGATGCAACAGCATTAGAGTTAGATGGTGAAGACTTAACATTAAAATCAATTGCAGTAAATGATGTTGCTTGGACACACTATAAAGAAGAAAACGGCAAACTCATCATTGAACAATTGCCAGAGCAATTTACATTAAAAATTGTTAACGAGATTAATCCATCGGCTAATACAGCATTAGAAGGGCTGTATGTTTCTGGTGATGCGTTATGTACACAGTGCGAAGCTGAAGGTTTCCGCCATATTACCTACTATTTAGATAGGCCGGATGTGTTAGCTCGTTACACCACAACAATTACGGCAGACAAAAAACAGTATCCTTATTTATTGTCAAATGGTAACCGTATTTCACAAGGTGAACTTGATGATGGTCGTCATTGGGTAACATGGGAAGATCCACATCCAAAACCAAGTTATTTATTTGCGGTAGTGGCGGGTGACTTTGATGTATTACGAGATACTTTTATCACCAAAAGCGGTCGTGAAGTCGCTTTAGAGCTTTTTGTTGATAAAGGTAATTTAGATCGTGCCGATTGGGCAATGACATCATTGAAAAATGCGATGGCATGGGATCAATCTCGCTTTAATTTAGAATACGATCTCGATATCTATATGATAGTCGCTGTTGACTTCTTTAATATGGGTGCGATGGAGAATAAAGGACTGAATGTCTTTAACTCTAAATATGTACTAGCAAAAAGTGAAACGGCAACTGACAAAGATTATTTAGGTATTGAGTCTGTTATTGGTCATGAATATTTTCATAACTGGACAGGTAACCGCATCACTTGTCGTGATTGGTTCCAATTAAGCCTAAAAGAAGGTTTAACAGTTTTCCGTGATCAAGAATTTAGCTCTGATTTAGGTTCTCGCTCTGTTAATCGTATCAATAATGTACGGGTGATGCGTACCGCACAGTTTGCAGAAGATGCAAGCCCAATGGCGCATCCAATTCGTCCTGATAGCGTGATCGAAATGAACAACTTCTATACTTTAACAGTATATGAAAAAGGTTCAGAAGTGATCCGAATGATCCACACCTTATTAGGCGAAGAGCAATTCCAAGCTGGCATTCAAATGTATATTCATCGTCATGATGGTAGTGCTGCAACTTGTGACGATTTTATTCAAGCAATGGAAGATGCTTCTAATGTTGATCTGACTTTATTCCGTCGTTGGTATAGCCAATCAGGTACGCCACAACTGACAGTTCGAGATAGTTATGATGCTAATAAAAAGCAATACACTTTAACTGTTAGTCAAATGACGCCCCCGACAGCGGATCAAACTGAAAAACAGCCATTACATATTCCATTAGATATTGAGTTGTATGATAGCAAAGGCAATGTGATCCCACTGCGTTCACAAGGTCAAACTATTTCTAATGTATTAAATGTGGTACGTGAAGAGCAGCAGTTTATCTTTGACGATGTACCAGAACAACCGATCCCATCTTTATTACGTGAATTCTCTGCGCCTGTAAAACTTGACTACCCATTTACGGATGAGCAACTCTCTTTCTTAATGAAATATGCACGTAATGCATTTTCACGTTGGGATGCAGCCCAAGCATTATTAGGTCGCTATATAAAAGAAAATGTTGCTCGAGTTCAAAAAGGTGAAACCTGCATTTTGCCTGAAATGGTGGTTGATGCTTTCCGCGCAGTATTACTTGATAAAGATATTGATCCTGCATTAGCAGCACTTATTCTGACATTACCAACAGATGTTGAAGCGGGTGAATCATTTAGTATTATTGATCCTGTTGCCATCCATAAAGCGCTTGGTTTTATTCGTAAAACACTGGCAACTGAAATGGCCGATGAATTTTCTGCTGTTTATCATTCAATGCATATTGGTGCTTATCGTGTTAATCATGATGATATTGCAAAACGTGATTTACGCAATGTTTGCTTAGGTTATTTAGCAGTTGAAAATGAGCAAACAGGCAACAAACTTGTTGATGCGCAATATCACAATAGCGATAACATGACCGACGCACTTGCCGCACTTAGCGCGGCTGTAATGGCTCAGTTACCTTGCAAAGATGCGTTATTACAAGAATTTGATGATAAATGGTATCAAGATGGTTTAGTGATGGATAAATGGTTTAGTTTACAAGCTATGAGCCCAGCAACAGATGTGTTACAGACAGTACGTAGCCTGTTATCTCATCGTTCATTTACACTTGCAAATCCTAACCGTACTCGTGCGTTAATTGGTGCATTTGTAAATAATAACCCAGTTGCTTTCCACGCTGCAGATGGTTCTGGTTACTTATTATTGACAGAAATTCTGACTGACTTAAATAGCCGTAATCCACAAGTTGCATCACGTCTTATTGAGCCGTTTATCCGCCTTAAACGTTACGATGCAACACGCCAAGAAAAAATGCGTACAGAGTTATTAAAACTGAAAGAACTTGAGAATTTATCAGGTGATTTATATGAGAAAATCACCAAAGCTTTAGCTGATTAATATTACGTTTTATATCACTTTATGAGTGAGCGAATAGTATAAAATCAGCATGATAATTAGATCCCCAGCATAGTCTGGGGATTTTTTTATGGTAAATTGTGAAATTGAAGCGTTTACTTTTCGTGCTTTTATCTATATGATGCACGACGCTTAAATTGTCGTAGACATATCATTCCTAATACCCGATATTCTCAATGGAGATCGTATGTATTATTCCTTAGTAAGGAAGGCATTGTTTCGGCTAGATCCTGAACGTGCCCATGATTTTACCTTCCGTCAGTTAAAACGTTTATCTCATTCCCCATTTCAATTTCTTATTCAGCAGTCTCTTCCTTCAAAACCCGTTTCCTGTATGGGACTCTCATTTAAAAATCCACTTGGTCTTGCTGCCGGTCTTGATAAAAACGGTGATTGTATAGATGCATTGGGTGCAATGGGATTTGGTTTTATTGAAGTTGGTACCGTGACACCTCGTCCTCAAGTAGGAAATGATAAACCCCGTTTATTTCGCTTAGTGGAAGCTGAAGGCTTAATTAACCGAATGGGTTTTAATAACCTTGGCGTCGATAACTTAATTGAAAATGTAAAACAATCTCGTTATGGTGGCGTACTGGGTATTAATATCGGTAAAAATAAAGATACCCCAGTAGAGCAAGGTAAAGATGATTATCTGATTTGTATGGAAAAAGTCTATGCTCATGCCGGTTATATCGCAATCAATATCTCATCACCAAATACCCCCGGTTTGCGTACTCTACAATACGGTGAAGCATTAGACGATCTGCTATCAGCAATTAAAAATAAACAATTAGAGTTGCAGG
Source organism: Proteus sp. G2618 (assembly GCF_009915995.1). Classification (NCBI taxonomy): domain Bacteria; kingdom Pseudomonadati; phylum Pseudomonadota; class Gammaproteobacteria; order Enterobacterales; family Morganellaceae; genus Proteus; species Proteus sp. G2618. The sequence continues at coordinate 120,123 of NZ_JAABNI010000021.1, forward strand.
GAAAATATCAAAAATATGTTCCTGTTGCTGTTAAAATTGCACCTGATTTAACACATGAAGAATTAATTCAAGTTGCAGATAGCTTAGTTCGTCACCATATTGATGGTGTTATTGCGACAAATACCACATTAGATAAATCATTAGTTAGTGGGTTAGATCACTGTAATGAAGCTGGGGGATTAAGTGGTCGTCCGGTACAATCAAAAAGTACACAAATAATTCGCCAATTAAATGAAGAATTAAAAGGTGCATTACCTATTATTGGCGTTGGTGGAATTGATTCATTAACGGCAGCCAGAGAAAAAATGGATGCAGGTGCTTCTCTTATTCAAGTCTATTCAGGATTCATTTATCAAGGTCCTGCACTTATCAAATCTATAATTAATCATATCTAAATACATTTTATAATGAGTTAGGGGCTTTTCTTCTGCCCCTAACTCGTTTATATTGCCCCTAGTTGGTTATTTTTTATTAAATTGCACTGATTGTGCTTAATTAATAGTAAAATGAATCCTGTTTTTGTTAGGTGATATTAAATATTTTATTTAGGTCATTTAATTTTGATTGTTTATCAGAGTATAAAACAGGGAATGAATCGAAGGGGGATTAATTAGTGATAATAAAACCCGATGATCGCTGGCGTTGGTATTTTGATGTTGAGCAACAAAAATTAATGCTTGATTTAGCAAATGGTATGGTTTTTCGTTCCCGCTTTCCAAGCAAAATGTTGAGTGAAAGTGCTCGACAATCAGCATCTTTTACCGTCGATGATGCAGCTCTTTATTATGGATACGATGAGCAAATTCGACAAATAGATATGCCATCAGAATCAAGAGCTGAATTAGCTTTAAATGCATTAATAGCCCATCGCTTTTTAAAGCCACTGATGCCTAAGAGTTGGTATTTTGAAGTTAACAATAATCAAATCAACCCTTATTTATCTCAAGTGGTAGAAGCCTCATTAAAGGAAGCAGACGAAACAGCTCTTTTTTTAGTGACTGAAGTGGGGGCTCAAGCTTGTTTATGTTTATTAGCTCAACCACAGTTAACATTATTTGATAGAACACTTAATTTTTGTGACCCAATAAAAATTATGAATGATAGGTTAAGCAATTACCATAAAGAGTCAGAGTCAGGATCATTTTTGTACGAGAAAGTTATTTAACAAAAAGAGTAAAAAGGACTTACTCTTTTTATCGTTACTCATTATTTATAACATTCTAAAAACAAATTCACCCTAAACAAAACTCCCCAAAATCAAATCCTCATTACTCTCTTTCTGTATCTTTTTTCTAGAAATAAATTTATTGATAATTCATCATTGAGTTTTTAATAAGATAATTCTTATTAAATAAACTGTTTTATTTAAAATAAAAAAGAAGGTCAGGACAAATTACCTTCTTTTAATTTGCGATAAAGATAAGTGTTATTTTTTATTAAGCGAAAGTTTGACATTACCGTTAGGAACACAGCTACAGGCTAAGATTTTACCTGAGCGTTTAATTGCGCCAGCTTTTAATGCATTAACATCGCCTTCATCCAATTGGATAACACAAGAGCCACAAAGGCCGGCTCGGCAACTATAAGGAATGGTATAACCATTATTTTCAAGCTGTTCTAACAGAACTTCTTGGTTATTACCTTCAAAAACCTCGCCGTTAAATTCAATGCTGACAGTCCGTTCTTGTGTGTTTTCAATGACAGGTGCTGATTGTGTTTCAACAGGTGCTGTTACAAGATATTGTTTTGCTTCTTTATAAGCTAATACCTCAACAGCATCTCCCACACGAATAATACCCGTTTGACGAATAATGATATTTTGACCAAAATCGACATCACCGGTTTCATCACTACGGAATGTTTGCAGTGTTGCGAGTGGTTCTGTGTTAGGATGCTTAACGCCTTTATCAATACTAATTGTGGTCATGATGCAACGGCTACAAGGTTTCATCAGATCCATCACAACAGAGCCAACACGAATAGTCTGCCAAGTATCTTCTTCAAAAGGCTTTGCACCTGTTACGAGGATATTACCTCGAAATTGTTCAATATTAATTGAAGCAGGGCAGCGCTGTTGTAAGTATTGAAATGAGGCTTCATTAATTAATAAGTAAGGGTAACCATCGGCGAAAGAAACAGCGGTTTCTGGATTTCTTTTCACTCGGCGTGTCGATTTTTCGCCTGTCCAACGAAGTTGAACATCCATTTTTAAATAACGACTGAACCACTGATTTATTTCATCTGGTGCCACATACGCGGTAAAATGGTTGCCCCAAACTTCTGTCGGTTGCAATGTGGTCTCAAAATCTTGATAGGTGATAGCAATGCCTTCACCATCAGGTGCTTGAATATAAATACCATTTGCCATGATCGTGGGAATAAAACACAGCAAAACGGGAAATTTTCGTGCCGTGATAAAAGTCCCTTCTGGGGTGGTTATCATAAAATCACGATCAAACGTGAATCCGCTCTCACGAGCAAATGCATGAGAAAGTCGAATTCCCTTCATTGATTTAACTGGGTGTATATAAAGGCGTGAAACGTTGATCATCAGTGCTCCCAAAAGACATTATTATTTTTTATAGCCAGTAACTTTATGACAACGTAATACAATTAGCTATAATGCCCAACAATTTTATTTTAGGTGGTAACAATATTATGCGCTCTCTGTTTGCCAGCACAGGCCGAGGTCTGGAAGAACTATTAAAATCTGAACTTGAACACCTTGGTGCTCAGGCTTGCCAGATAACTCAAGGCGGTGTTTATTTTCGTGCTGATGATAAAACCATGTATCAGTCTTTACTTTGGAGTCGTTTAGCGTCGCGCATTATGTTGCCGTTAAATGAGTTCAATGTTTATAGTGATCTAGACTTATACCTTGGTGTGCAGGCAATTGACTGGAGTGAGATTTTTACTGTTGATCAGACTTTTGCTATACATTTTAATGGCACGAATGACATTATTCGTAATAGCCAATATGGTGCATTAAAAGCGAAAGATGCCATTGTTGACTCATTCCAACGTAAAATAGGGCAACGTCCAGATGTCGCTAAACAATCTCCTGATATCCGCTTAACCATTCATCTTCATAAAGAAAAAGCCTCGCTATCTTTAGATTTAAGTGGTGATGGTTTACATCAGCGCGGCTACCGCGACTTAACAGGGCAAGCACCTTTAAAAGAGAACTTAGCTGCCGCAATTATTATGCGTTCAGGCTGGAAAATTGACACACCACTGATCGATCCAATGTGTGGCTCAGGGACGTTATTAATTGAAGCCGCAATGATGGCGACTGATTGTGCTCCAGCATTAAATCGTGTGCATTGGGGATTCCGTCATTGGCTAGGTCACGATGAAGCGTTATGGAAAGAAGTGACCCATGAAGCTTTTGCTCGTTTCCGTGAAGGTAAAAAGAATACCACGGCGCGTTTCTATGGTTTTGATGTTGATAAGCGCGTATTGGATATGGCAAGAGCCAACGCACGCAGAGCCGATGTTGCTGAACTGATCACATTTGCTCACGGTGATGCGGCTAAACTGACAAACCCTGTTTCAGCAGAAATCAAAGGGACAATTATCAGCAACCCACCATATGGTGAACGCTTAGAAAGTGAACCAGCATTAATTGCACTTCACAGCCAATTAGGAAGAGCAGTAAAAGCACACTTCCCAGGGTGGAGATTGTCACTATTTAGTGCATCACCTGAGTTGTTAAGCTGCATTCAATTACGTGCTGAACGAGAGTTCAAAGCAAAAAATGGTCCTCTAGATTGTGTACAAAAGAACTATTTACTTTCTGAGACACCATCAACGATTAACACTGGACTTGCGGAAGATTTTGCAAATCGTTTACGTAAAAATGAGAAAAAACTCGCGAAATGGGCAAAACAACAGCAAATTGAATGTTATCGCTTATACGATGCTGATTTACCTGAATATAATGTTGCTGTGGATCGCTATGGCGATAAAGTGGTTATCCAAGAGTATGCGCCACCTAAAACAGTTAATGAACACAAAGCCCGTCAGCGTTTATTCGATGTGATTAGCGCAACAATGGAAGTACTGGCATTACGTTCTGATCAACTGATTTTAAAAACCCGCCAACGTCAAAAAGGTAAACAGCAGTATGAAAAAATGGCCGAAAAGGGTGATTTCTTCTTAGTTGACGAATTTGGTGCAAAATTCTGGGTGAACTTAACAGATTATCTTGATACAGGATTGTTCTTAGATCACCGTATTGCACGAAAAATGCTAGGTGAAATGAGCAATGGAAAAGATTTCTTAAACCTCTTTGCTTATACCGGTACTGCATCTGTACACGCTGGGATTGGTGGTGCAAAAAGTACGACGACAGTTGATATGTCACGTACCTACCTTGAATGGGCTGAGAAAAACTTCCAAGCAAATGGCTTATCTGGTAGACAACATCGTTTAATGCAAGCTGATTGTTTACAATGGTTAATGCAAAGTAATGAACAATTTGATGTGATTTTTATCGATCCACCTACGTTTTCTAACTCAAAACGAATGGAAAACACCTTTGATGTGCAGCGTGATCACATTGAACTAATGAAGCATCTGAAACGTTTGTTAAGAAAAGGCGGAACAATTATGTTCTCAAATAACAAACGTGGATTCAAAATGGAACATGACGAGTTAGCAAAAATTGGGTTGTGTGCAAAAGAGATAACACAGAAAACATTATCACAAGATTTTGCACGTAACCGTCAAATTCACAATTGCTGGCTGTTAACTCATGCTGGTGAGGAATAATTTACAATGCCGTTAATTAGTTTGACAGGGGCTTATTTATCTTTCAGTGATGCCCCACTATTAGATAGCACCGATTTATTTATTGAAGAAAATGAACGAGTTTGTTTAGTTGGGCGTAATGGTGCAGGTAAATCAACACTATTAAGAGTGTTATCTAAAGAGCAACCTTTAGATGACGGTCAAGTTGTTTATGAGCAAGATCTTGTGACTGCTCGCTTACAGCAAGATCCTCCAAGAGATATTGAAGGCACTATCTTTGACTTTGTTGCTGAAGGTGTTGAAGAAGATGCTAAATATCTAACGGATTATCACCATATTTCTAAACTGATTGAGACAGATCCTTCTGATAAAAATCTCAATAAAATGGCAGAGCTACAAGAAGTACTTGATAGCCGTAATTTGTGGTTGCTTGATAGCCGAATTGCAGAAGTGCTAGAAAAACTTGGTTTAGATGGTGAAGCTGAGCTTTCTTCTTTATCAGGTGGTTGGCTAAGAAAAGCAGCCTTAGGGCGCGCGTTAGTCAGCGCACCAAGAGTGCTATTTTTAGATGAACCAACAAACCACCTTGATATTGAAACGATCCTTTGGCTTGAAAAGTTCTTAAAAGATTTTCAAGGAAGTATCGTATTTATTTCCCATGACCGTTCATTTATTCGTAATATGGCAACGCGTATTATCGATCTTGATCGAGGAAAACTTTCTTCATGGCCGGGAAATTACGATAAGTATCTTGAAAGCAAAGAAGAAGCGTTGCGTGTTGAAGAGCAACAAAACGCAGAGTTTGATCGTAAATTAGCGCAAGAAGAAGCGTGGATACGCCAAGGCATTAAAGCACGACGTACTCGTAACGAAGGTCGTGTAAGAGCATTGAAAGCATTACGTGTTGAACGTAGTGAACGCCGTGAAGTGTTAGGCAGTGCTCGTATGCAAGTCGAAGAAGCTACGCGTTCTGGTAAAATCGTATTTGAGTTAGAAGATGTTAATTATAGTATTGGAACCCGCAAGTTAGTTCGTGATTTTTCTGCCAAAGTACAACGTGGCGATAAAATTGCGCTGGTGGGGCCGAATGGTTGCGGTAAAACCACTTTATTGAAACTTATGCTAGGCGATTTAAAAGCAGACAGTGGGCGAGTTCATTGTGGTACTAAGCTTGAAGTTGCTTATTTTGATCAGCACCGTGCAACACTTGATCCTGATAAAACAGTGATGGACAACCTTGCTGAAGGTAAGCAAGAAGTAATGGTAAATGGTCGTCCTCGCCATGTACTTGGTTATTTGCAAGACTTTTTATTCCCACCTAAACGTGCAATGACACCTGTTCGTGCACTTTCAGGAGGTGAGAGAAACCGTCTATTGCTAGCACGTTTATTCTTAAAACCAAGTAACTTGCTTATTCTTGATGAGCCAACTAATGATCTCGATGTTGAAACATTGGAATTGCTAGAAGAACTCGTTGATGCTTACCAAGGCACTGTTTTACTGGTTAGCCATGACCGTGAATTTGTTGATAATAGTGTTACTGAGTGTTGGATCTTTGAAGGTGATGGTGTTATTAACAGCTACGTTGGTGGATATTTTGATGCTCAGCAACAAAGAGCACAGTCGGTTTCACTAAAGGGTGAGGCAAACAAATCACGTAACACACCAGAAAAAACTGAAAAAGAAGCAAAAGCGAAAGATAGCTCTAAAAAGAACACTCGCACTAACAAGTTAAGTTATCATTTGATGCGAGAACTGGAGCAACTTCCTGCAAAATTAGAAAGCTTGGAAATGCAGTTAAGTGCGTTACAAGAAGAAGTGAGTGGGGCGGATTTCTTTACGCGTCCTCATGAAGAGACAGAAAAAGTCTTAAAAGCGCTTGCAGATAAAGAACAAGAGCTTGAAACTGCTTTTGATAGATGGCAAGAGCTAGAATTGATGCAAAACGGCGAATAGCCAACCGAAAACGGGGCATCACGCCCCGTTTTACTTTCTAGATTAAATATTCTTTTATTGATTATTCTAAATAAGAGGTGTCGCTGTGTGCTCTGGTCAACAACATCGTCATGAACATAAACATGAGCAAATATTATGTCCTCAGTGCGATCTGGTGGTCAGTGTTCCTCAATTAGCACAAGGAACAAAAGCAACATGTCCTCGTTGTCATACTGTATTAACTGCACGTTGGCGCCAGCCTTTTTATCAACCTGTTGCATTAGCAATTAGTGCATTATTTATGTTGCTGATGGCAAGCCAGTTTACCTTTGTGAGTATGGAAGTGGCGGGTATTGTCAACAATGTCACATTGATGCAAATTCCAACGGTTATGTTTAGCGAGAATTACGTTGAATTAGGCGCATTCTTCCTACTGTTTGTCCAAATTGTGCCCGCTTTTTGTATGGTGGCAATCTTACTTCTTTGTACACCTATTCAATTACCTAGAAAGCTACAAATTTGGTTATCACGTATTTTATTCCAATTAAAATCGTGGTGTATGGCAGAGATTTTTCTTGCAGGAATTTTAGTTAGCTTTGTAAAATTAATGGCTTATGGTGATATTGGACTAGGACTCAGTTTCCTGCCTTATGTGCTTTATTGCTTATTTCAGATTCGAGCATTCCAGTGCCTTGATAGACATACTTTATGGGAAAAATTAGAACCTCGTCCAAATTATCCTGATATTGAATCGGGTAAGTCTGGGTTAAAACAAGGGGTTAGATTATGTCGTTCATGTACGGCAATTTTACCTGCAGATCAATATGAATGTAGCCGTTGTGAAGTGAAAGGACATGCAAGAAGACCTAAAAGTTTACAATGGACGGTCTCTTTGTTGATTACGTCATTAATTCTTTATATCCCCGCTAATTTATTACCCATTATGGTCACTGAATCTTTAGGTAATAACATTTATTCAACCATTATGGCTGGGGTTATTTTGTTATGGGAAGATGGCTCTTATCCTGTCGCAATGGTGATATTTATTGCCAGTATTATGGTACCAAGTTTAAAAATGCTCGCTATTGCTTGGTTGTGTTGGGATGCACACAAATCTAATGGAAAAAGAGATCCTGCTAGAATGCATTTTCTCTATGAAGTTGTTGAATATGTAGGGCGTTGGTCGATGATTGACGTCTTCGTAATTGCTGTTTTAGCTTCATTAGTCAGAATGGGACGTCTGATGAGCATCTATCCTGATTTTGGAGTGGTGCTATTTGCATTGGTTGTAGTGTTAACTATGTTCTCTGCAATGATGTTTGATCCTCGGTTGACGTGGGATAAGTGTACAACCGATGATGATAAACCCACGATTAAGGAGCCTAAGGGTGACTGAAAAGAATGAAACTGCTTTAACTGAAGCAAAAATTAACAAGCTAAAAAGCTGGTCTCCAGTTTGGATCATACCACTTGTCACCTTACTGATTGGTGCGTGGATACTTTATTATCATTTCAGCCATCAGGGTCCAGAAGTTACATTAATTACCTATAATGCAGATGGCATTGAAGCGGGTAAAACCAAAATTAAAAGTCGCAGTGTAGATATTGGTCTAGTTGAAAGTGTCACTCTCGATAGTAATTTTAGTCGCGTTATTATTACGGCTCGCCTTGATAAAGGAATGAAAGAGTTATTACGCGCAGATACTGCATTTTGGGTTGTAAGACCTCAAGTTGGTAAAGAAGGTGTAACGGGTTTAGGAACCTTACTTTCTGGTGCTTACATAGAGTTACAGCCGGGATTGAAAGGTAAAGAAGAAGATGAATTTAATCTTCTCGACTCGCCGCCGTTAGCTTCGCCAGATGCAAAAGGTATTCGCATCAATTTAGTCAGTGAAAGAGCTGGCCAATTAAATGCGGGTGATCCTGTTTTATTCAGAGGTTATCAAGTCGGTTCTGTTGAAACCAGTGAATTTAATATTGATAGCCGAGACATGCATTATCAACTCTTTATCAAAGCGCCTTATGACAAAATGGTGACATCGAATGTTCGATTCTGGAAAGATTCTGGTATCGCTTTTGATATGTCTTCATCGGGTGTTCGCGTTGAAATGGCATCACTTTCTACACTCTTTAGTGGTGGTGTTAGTTTTGATGTTCCTGCGGGATGGATCCCGGGTGATCCTATTGCACCTAAAACAGAATTTAAGCTCTACGATAATGAAAAGAGTATTCAAAACTCGTTGTATACTGACTATCGTAGCTACATCATGTTCTTCTCTGATTCTGTAAGAGGATTACAAGCAGGAGCTCCAGTAGAATTCCGTGGAATTCGCATGGGAACAGTTGTACAAGTACCTTATTACACTAAAGGTATGCAACAATCGCTGGATAAAGATTTTCGTATTCCCGTACTTATCCATGTTGAACCTGAACGTTTCGCCAATGATGTTGGTGAGAGTTTCGACTTCGTTAAAGAAATAGCCTCCGCTTCTAATAATGGATTAAGAGCATCACTGAAATCAGGTAACCTTTTAACTGGCGCACTTTATATTGATCTTGATTTCTATCCTGATGAAACTCAATGGAAAGGCCCACAAGAAGTTGCCGGTTTCCAACAAATTCCGACAGTTGGCTCTGGTTTAGCACAAATTCAGCAAAAAGTGATGACATCACTGGACAAGATCAACAATCTTCCTGTTGAACCAATGCTTAAAGAGATGACAGCGACATTATCTGAAAGCCAAAAAGCCGTCAGTGAAGCTAAAGAAACATTGAAGTCATTGAATGCCATGATTGGTAGTGATGAATTTAGAAATCTTCCTAATGATATTCAGCAGTCATTGAAAGAGATCAATCGTAGTATGCAAGGCTTCCAACCAGGCTCTCCTGCATACGGAAAAATGATTGATAATATGCAACAGCTTGATCAAGTGTTAAGAGAGATGCAGCCTTTATTGAAAACATTAAACAATAAGAGCAACGCATTGATTTTTGAAGCGAAGGAAGGTAAAGATCCAGAACCAAAGAGGGCTGAAAAATGATGAAATACATCATTGGGATATTTGTATTGATGTTAACGGCATGTTCAAGTCAGACTAATAAAACGTATTATCAGTTGCCTGATGTTTATCAAGGCAGCGTACCAGAACAAGTCTCAGTAACACAATCAGCTAAGAAGCCTCAAATTTGGGTTCAGCCGATCCGTTTATCTAATATGTTAGTCAATGCTGGAATTGTTTATCAAACGACGGATATTAACTATACCGTGGCTAATCAGCACCTATGGATTAACCCACTTGATCAGCAGTTACAACAGAACCTTATTTCAGGTTTAACAAAAGCCTTACCGGGTACAGTGGTTGCTAATCAACCTGTTGAAGATAACTTGGCGAAATTAACAGTCACGGTCAATTACTTTCAAGGTCGTTATGATGGGCAGGTGATTATTTCGGGTGACTGGATTTATACTGAAAACAATAAAGTGATTAATCAGCCATTTTCTTTAGTTTTAACGCAAACAGAAGATGGTTATCCAGCTTTAGTGCGTACATTAGGACAGGGATGGGAGCAAGTTGTTTCTGATATAGCGAAAGCAATTCAAGCTCAATATTAACTGACTTAGTATTACGTTTATTCAAACCCAATATTCTCTTAATTTGTGTCTAAGTTGAATATTGGGTTTTGTTTGTTAAAAAATAAAGGAAACAATATGTTAGAAATCCTTAAAAAGAAATATCCCACTGCGATCAGTTGGTCATTTGGTGATAATGCTCAGTTAGCGGATGAGTTGGCTATGCTGGTGGTAGAAGGAAAAAAAACGGCAACGTGTAGCTCATTAAATGGCTTTTTTAGTGACAGCGTTATTCCTGTTATTGGGGGATTTAGTATTATTCTAAACAGTCAAAATGAGCCAGTTTGTGTTATTCGAACACGTTCTTTGCAGCTAATCCGATTTAATGAAGTTACCGAAGAATTGGCTAAGAGAGAGGGGGAAGGAGATTTAAGTTTGGCGTATTGGCAAGAAGGGCATAAAGATTTCTTTAATCGAGAAGGCCATTTTTCAGAAGATATGGAGTTGGTATTTGAAGAGTTTGAATTAATAGAAGTATGTAAGAGGTGTTAATAGCCTCTTTTATTTTCAATAATAGCTAATTCCTTAATAAAACAAAGGTAATTAAAACGAGTTTTCTACAAAAAAATAAAAATAGAGCAAAAAGTTATATTTATAAACCAAGCCTTATATTGACATAAATTTAAATAAAAACATTATTTTATCTTATTTAATTTATTGGTTTCATAAGATAAACCTAAAAAGGTTATTTTTTATTCCTCTATCTTTATAAAATATCAATAACTTATAATCACCACAATATAACTCATTAAAAGAAGTAGCTAATATTTTTAATTAAAACATTAAATAAAATAAATGATAACTATTGTTATTAAACTTGCGGTTGGCTCAACATCACAAATATGACATTTGTATTAACTTCTTTACTTGCTTAAATGCTCAATAAAGCGTATCAATTTATAGTGGTTGTTGAAAAAACAATCATTATCTTTCCGCTTAAACTTAGAACGTGAGGGTTGTCTAGATATGAAAAGACAGAAACGAGATCGTTTAGCAAGAGCATTATCGAAAGGTTATCAAGCTGGTATGCAAGGCCGTTCAAAAGAACTTTGCCCTTATTTCGCCATTGATGCGCGTTCACATTGGCTTGGAGGCTGGCGACAGGCCATGGAAGATCGCCCGAGTCTGGTAAAATAAATAACCCGTCGTAGTGAAATAGATAATAGCTTATTTTTAGTTTTATTAAATATTATCACTAAGATTTTACCGACAATCAAAACGAGGTTATTTATATACATTCCTATGTACACATTGAGCATAGGACAATTTGATTATAAATAACAAAAAATCAATTTGGATATAAAAAGGCTTACATATTTTGTAAGCCTTTTTACGTTATCTTATCATTACTTTTTTAATTTTGTTTTATGAAAACTTTTGCATAAGCGAAAACCATAAATAGTAAGAAAAATAGCAAGAATTCTATGCGCGTGTTTTATAACCAATCAATTTGTTATAAAGGGAAAATAGACTATTGGAGTAGATAAAAAAATACCGTGTACTTTATATTACACGGTATTTCTATAATAGATTCAGATTTTGATCGAACTTAGAATGCAGTTGTATCTTTAAATAAGCCAACTTTTAAGTCTTTTGCTTCATAAATTAGCTTACCATCAACATACACTTCGCCATCGGCAATACCCATAATCAGTTTACGATTGATAACACGTTTGAAATCAATTTTATAGGTAACTTTTTTTGCTGTTGGTAATATTTGTCCGGTAAATTTAACTTCACCAACACCAAGCGCACGGCCTTTACCTTCACCACCAAGCCAGCCAAGATAGAAGCCAACCAGTTGCCACATGGCATCTAGGCCTAAGCAACCCGGCATAACAGGGTCATTGACGAAGTGGCAATCAAAGAACCATAAATCTGGCTTGATATCGAATTCTGCTTCGATAAAGCCTTTATTATGGGTGCCGCCATCTTCCGTCATTTTAATGATGCGATCCATCATTAGCATATTACCAGATGGCAGTGGTGGGCCATCTTGGCCAAATAATTCACCACGGCCTGAAGCAATGAGGTCTTCTTTAGAATAAGATTCGCGTTTATCAACCATTGTCTATATAGCCTTTATCAAGTGTAAGACAACAGAATAGCTTACACTTGTACGCTGAACAACTCCGATCACTTGAAATAGAATTATCTGAATAGACGTAAGAACCAAGGTAATTTAGGTCTATCCTGATTATTTGCGAGTGTTATACGATCATGAATAACAGCTAACAAGTGTGAGTCTGATTGTTCTGGTTCACATTGCTCTTCATAATATGGCTGACGAGTCAGTAACGTTATTGCTTCTGCTACATGAGTGACAGGCCAAATATGAAATTTCTCTTCTTTTACCGCTTGCTGCACATTTTCGTTAAGTACAAGATGACGAATATTAGCAAGGGGGATAATCACGCCTTGCGCACCCGTTAATCCTCTTTGTTGGCAGATATCAAAGAAGCCTTCGATTTTCTGGTTTACGCCACCAATCGGTTGAACTTGACCAAATTGATCGACTGCACCTGTAACGGCAATTTGCTGATCAATAGGTTGTTGTGCCAGAGTGCTAATAAATGCACATAATTCAGCCAAAGAGGCGCTATCACCATCAACTTCGCCATATGATTGCTCAAAAACAATCGAGGTGCTAAATGGCTGTGGTTGGTCTAAACGTAATTCTGAGTTCAAGTAAGCTTGCATAATCATCATTCCTTTAGCATGAAGATTGCCACCAAGCTCAGCTTTTCGCTCAACATCCGTAAATTCACCATCACCTATATGTGCAACGCAGGTAATTCGAGTCGGTTCTCCGATTAAATCAGGATATCCCGGGTAATCTAAGACAGAAAGTCCATTGATTTGACCAACAGCTTCACCTTCTGTTTGTATCATGACTTGGTCTTGTAAAATCTCATCACGGCTACGCTCTAACAAATAGCTGTGTCGCCATAGGCGATTTTCTTCTGCTTTTTTCAATGAATCGGCAGTTAGAGAAGTCTCATGATTGAAACGTATTGCATAACGAAGTTGGCGTAAAAGCCACTCTAAATCGAGGCTCAGCATTAGCTGATCTTCATGCTGTCTTGCTGCTTGTGTTAGCAAGACTTCCCAAGCATCCGCAGATAAAGAAGGGAGTCGATATTTTTGGCACAGTGAATTTACAAAGCCACACCATTGAGCAAGTGCTGTTTCATCTTCTAAATACATGTCGTATTCATATTCACCATATAAAGCTGCGCTACTTAGCTCAGGCTCCATAAATTCAAGCTCTTCAAGGCTTAGCCTATCACCAACTAAAATCACACGAAGATTGAGCGGCATACTTTCAATAGGTAAAGGCAGGGACTGATTGTCATTCCAGACAAGCCACTCAAAACGTTGCTCTTCAACCATTTTTTTAAGGCGAAACCACATTAGTGGTTGTGCGAGTAAAGACTTTATAGAGAGGACTAAAATGCCTCCATTTACTTTATGCAATAAGCCTGGGCTAAGAGTAACTTCGTCTTTATGGCAATAGAATGAACCAAAGAGTTGTTCTGGTTCTATCCATTGGCAACAAGTAATAGATTCTGATGATGAAAATGCGCCGAGTACATTTTCTTGCCAATCGATTTTATTGGTTTCTGCTTGATAGCTACCAACAACAGGATCAGTTTTGATCCCTGATTGCGTTAATGTGTCTGTCAACATATCAAAGTAAGCAGTAGAATCATCCGCTTTTAGCAGCATAAACTGCCCTGAATCTGCATTGTTTAACCATTGCAAGCTTTCATACAGGCGAGGTTGAACCTCACGAAGTAGAGATGCAGGTAATTGAGATGCTGTTTGAAAGAAAGTTTGGTAGGAGGCGTAATCAGGACGTAACGCCTGCCATTCTAATTCGTTGTTTTTCAAGGTTACCGTTTTTATTATTGATTAGTGAAAAGAGATAATTAGATATCGTATAAGTTGATATCTATCCTGCAATAAGACGGTTCTTTAACTGTCATCAACTGCATAGGCAGGGAATATGTATCGCTACGACCTTATAATCACGAATTAATAAGTGGTCATTAAGGTTTTATGATAGCGACGCTCGATTCTATCATAACGTGCTCAGAAAACTATCCCTTATCAAGGCTTGTTATTAATTGATAAGCAAGATTATCTAAAATAGCTTCGTCTATAAAATAGTCAAAAAATTTCGGTTCAGTGGCAGTATTTTTGTAAAATTGTTGATATGCTACTATATAGTTACGTTGTCACGGGATTTTGTATGAAATATCAACAATTAGAGAACCTAGAATGTGGCTGGAAGTGGGCCTACTTAGTAAAAAAACACCGCGAAGGTGAATTAATTACCCGTTATATAGAAAAAAGTGCAGCTGATGAAGTTATTGAGCAATTGTTGCTTCTTGAATCGCAACCATTAAAAGTTTTAGAGTGGATAGATCTGCATATGGATCCTGGTTTATCTAATCGGATGAAGCAAACTATTCGTGCTCGTAGAAAGCGTTATTTTAATGCAGAGCATCAACATACGCGCAAAAAATCAATCGACTTAACGTTTAAAGTTTGGCAACGCTTATCTGCATTGTCACAACGAAGAGGGATCACATTATCAGAAACGATAGTGCAATTAATCGAAGACGCTGAGCGAAAAGAACAATATGCATTGAAAGTGCATAGTTTAAAAGATGGGCTTATTGAGTTATTAGAACGCGATAAAGAAAAATAAGTTACATTAATTTTGGCTAACCGTCTTTGATAATTTATTTTTATAGTTATTTTTGTTCTCTGTTTTTATTGTGATATTTCATACCTGTTCGAAAACGTTTTTGTCTTTATGTTCCTACCTTAATTTTATCTCTATAAAGAAAAACCCTGCTAATGGCAGGGTTTTGAATTCATCAACAGTAGATTATTCTACTATATGAATTATTGACCAGGTTGAACAATAACTTCAGTTGTACCTTGGATTTCAATTTCAACACGACGGTCTGGCGCTAAGCAATCGATCAGAGCTGAACGAGCTTTAACGTTGTCACATGTGTTGCCAGTAACTGGGTTTTCTTTACCACGACCTTCTGCAGAGATGCTGTTTGCAGGGATACCTTTAGATACCAGGTAATCAACTACAGATTGAGCACGTTTTTCTGACAGAGGCAGGTTGTAGTTTTGTGAACCAATACGGTCAGTGTAACCAATAACTACTACACGACCTTGAGTTGGGTCGATGTTAGCCAGTTCATTGTACAGACCATTCAGAGCTTCTTGACCTTCAGCTTTCAGAGTAGATTTGTTGAAGTTAAACAGAACGTCTGAACGTAGAGTAAAGGTTTTGTTCTCAACAACTGGTGCTGGAGCTACAACTGGTGCTGGAGCTACAACTGGAGCTGGAGTTTCTTGGTTGAAGCGGTAAGCAACACCAACACTCAGCATGCCGTTGTCTGGACGCGTATTCAGAGTACCTTTATCACCAATGTTGTTGATCCACTGATATTCAACACGGGTAGCGATGTTTGGAGTGATCGCGTATTCAGTACCTAATGCGAATACTGGAGAAACACCAGTGTCGTTATTAGAGAAACGTTCTTGTTTTGGAGATAAAGAAGTAGCGTTTTTAGTTGCAGAAGAATCTGCACGCCATACCATACCACCTAAACGTGTATAAACGTCTAAGTCTTCCATTACTGGATAGCTTAATTTAGTGGTTAATTGGATACCTTGAGCACGGAATGCACCGTTGTCATATGAACCTTTATAAGTCATACGACCTAACCAATCATAACCCAGTTCAAAACCTAAGTATTGGTTGTACTGATAACCAGCAAATGCACCTGCACCTAACTGATCACGGTGAGTGTTACCGTTACCGATAGAAGTTTCACCGAAATGGTTACTTGTACCTTGGTATTGAGACCAACCTAATTTACCACCAGTATACCAGGTATTGTCTTTTGGAGCTGCTTGCGCTGCAGTTGCGAAAGCTGCCACTGCCACTGCTAATGCGATAGCTGTCTTTTTCATTTTACGCCTCGTTATCATCCAAGTTAGGCATTTGGCTTTAAGCCTTATTATTTGCCCTTGGTTAAATTATTGTTAGGAATCCAATGCTTTCATCAAGTGATGATCCCAAAAATGGGATTTAAAGCATAACCTTAACGACATAAAGTCTACAATGAACTTAAAAAGTTACAAGTAATCCTTTAAAATTCGACTTAAAATTTTAAAAAGATCCGCCTTATTCCACAATGGGAAAGATTCTGTATTTTTGTTAAATTTATTGTAACTATTTGATTTAGGTTATAAATGCATTTGACTTATCTTAAATGATACCAGGGTGTTTTGAGTATTAGGAAAACTCTTAAATTTCACTAATGGTAGTGAATTGAATGAATTTTTACGGAATTCAAATGTCGTTTAGATGCATTACTACTTTCTAAATGGATATTCGTACTAATTTGCTGTCGCATAATAAACCCGAGGGTTTTCCCTTTATTGGCAGCAGATTCTAACCGTTTCATCTCTTCTGACGATATTTCTGGTAACCAACCGAGCACTACACTGTAATTACCACTCACCAGTGCTTTTTCCATTAAATCAACAGTGGTTATCATATTTATATGATTTAATTGAATTATTTTGTTAAGCGGTAATCCTGCATTTTTTAACCAAGCACGATTTAGCTTTTGTTGTGGGTTTAGCCACAATAACCAGCGTGATTCATGGCTATACTGTTTTAGTAGTGGTAAAAGGATGTGATTAATGACGAGCGGATTTTGGTAGAGAAGTTCACTCACCATACCTTGTTTATTATTACTATCGTAAGTCGCCACTGTTGAAGGGATAGATAGAGGTAATACCTCATTTGAGATCTCTTGGAGAATGGTGTTCTGTCTTGTCGGAGATGATGTTGAGAGTTTCATGTTTACCTCTGCCTATATGCACTGTATGAATATACAGTATCTATAAATTTCGCTTAAATCAAGCTCATTTTTTTGAAAGTTCCTCTCAAATTTCATGTAAATCTCTATTTTTAAGTCGTTAACTATTGGCAATAAAAAGGAAATTCTTTATTGTCTTTCTTGTTATATCTTATGCATGTTTTTGAATTCAAAGATAAAATTTAATCTTAAAATTTGTGTTGGAGTTTCAATGTTATTTTTACCTGAGCAAAGGAAGGCTCATTTGTTATCGCGTATTGCGCAATATGGGGAGTTAACAACAAAGTCTCAATTTGGTGGTGTTAGCTTAATGATTGATGATGTTATGTTTGCTATCACGTCTGACAATGAGTTTTATTTAAAAGGAAGTGGTTTTTTAGAAACTCTCTATAAGGCAACAAAAATGAGTTCCTATACCTATTTGAAAAAAGGAATTCCTATCATATTGCGTTATTACCACATAACGGATTCGTTATGGGAAAATCAGCAAAAATTAGATCAATATATTGATATGTCATATCACTACAGCATTCAAGAATATTTAGGGCAACGAAAGAAGCCTTGCAGAATAAAAGACTTACCTAATCTAGGTGTGATATTAGAAAAAAGGTTGAATCAAATTGGTATTAATCAAGTTGAAGAACTGCGCTTAATCGGTGCTAAAGCGTGTTATCTAAAACTAATGCATAGCCAAAATTTGAGAAATAGTGAACTTTTACTTTCATTGGCAGGAGCAATTGTTGGGTGCCATCGTTCAGTATTGCCTAGTCAACTTAAAATGGAGTTATTAAATTGGTACAACGAATTGTCTTTTCAATAAGATAAAAGTAATGACCGTTATTTTCTCTAATGTGCTTATGGGAATTAGAGAAAATAACGTCAATTAGAGATTAGACTTGGGGTTGATGTAAGCTATTTGATTCACTTTGCTCAATAATTTGGATACAACTAATAATTTGTGGCAGTAAATCTAATAGTAATCGGATTTGAGTGAGTACCAATTGAATACGAGGATTATCTGCATTAGGTAATAGATTGATCCTTTCAATTAATTCTACATGAGATTGCTTAACCCCTTCATCTTGAGGCATTTTTCGACGTAAAGCAGAATCAATATAACAAACAGTATCATTAAGCAAAGTGAGTACATTCTCATCTTCTATTTTTGAACGATGAACGCCAAGTGCAGAAATATAACTGAGTAAAGTATGATTCAAGCAAAGCAACTGGAAAGCTACTTCTTGGGAAGCTTGATAACTTTTTGGCTCTGATGACATATTGGAGATCAGTGATGCTAACTCACCATCACTGCTATGGGCATTTCGACGAGCAATTCGATAACTCAAGCTATTATCTTTTCCTTGGTAATACTGAATAAGGATGGCATCAAGATAATAGCAGTTATTTGTCATTGTTTTTTGAATAACAACAGGCAATTGGCGGAATTTCCAATCAGGCCAAATAAAGCTGACTGCAAACCATGCTATGGCACAGCCAATTAAGGTATCGATAATACGGGGGAGGGCAACATCATAGCCTTCACCCAGTAAATTGAAGCTTAATAAAACTAATAAAGTAATAAATAGTGTTGCATGTGCATATTGTATGGTTCTAAATGCGAAAAAGAGCGTACCAGTTATCACAATTAAAACTAACTGACCTTCGATTGAAGGAACAAAATATAAAATAGGGAAACCGATTAAAATACCAATAATAGTACCACTCACACGTAAAGTAAGACGTCGGCGAGTAGCATTGTAGTTGGGTTGGCAAACAAACAGGCTGGTCAATAATATCCAATAGCCTCTATCCAATTGGAAAAATTGAATAATGGCATAACCAATACATAACACGAGTGACATCCTAACAGCATGTCTAAAAAGTGCTGATTTAGGCGTGAGATGCTCTTTTATTCTTAGTGCTATATCGCGCCATCCAGTTAAACCATCATCAGAAAGTTGCGTCTCTTCCTTTTGGTCATGAGATATTTGGTATTGCTCTGTACTAATACTTCGTAAAAGCGCATCAATACCTTGGAGATTTTGCAGTAAGTTATTTAAAGGTGTTATTAATTGTGGCTCTGAAGTTGTGTTTTTTAAATGACTTAATGCATTTTCTAAATAATTTATAGCGCGTTCTAATGAAGGATTATGCTGATATTTTTTATGCCAAAGAATAGATTGTGCAACTTGTTCACAAGCCCGAGCCTGCATAGAAAGTAGACGTTGAAAACGAAATAACACATCGCTATGTCGCAATTCACTACTTAATAGTTGGTATTGAACATGCGACGAACTTGCTCGCTCATGAATATCTTGAGCAACAAAATAGTAATGAAGTGTGAAACGACTACTACGTTGGCCCCTGTCACCTTTTAATCGACTTAATAATGTAACTTTAGTTTGGTTCATAGTGTCAATTAGTTGGCTATTTGCCATTGCTAAATTATAAAGCGAATGTTGATAGTCATCTTCAATATCAGGATCAAATAATGTTGCTTTAGCTTCGAGGTAAGTTGCAAGTTGTTGGTAGCAGCGTGTTAAATTGTCCTGAACTGGACGAATTGGGAATAATAAGTGACCAACTAATGTTAAAGAGTTATACCAGATAGCCCCTAACAGTAATAAAACGGGTTGTTCATACCATTCAGGGAAAATAGGCATACCCAACATAGTATAAATTGCGATTAATAAAGCACCAAAAGCAATAGTCGCGTAACGTTGCCCTAAAGCACCTAATAAAATAAATCCCCAAGTAGAAATGGCTAAACCACAAAAGAATAAAATAGGATATGGATAAAGCAGCCCTATTGATGCTGAAGCAAGAAGAAAACAGCATAAGGTAATAACGAGGTTTTTTAAACGACCAACAAGCCTATCATCTAAGTCAGTTAATGCGGCCGCTACCACGCCTAAAGTTAGAGGAATTGTATATTTAGGCTCTTGCCCTAAAATCCAAGGAAACAAAGTCGTTCCTGTAAGCGCGATTATTATGCGAATATAATATAAAAAGTGGCTATTATAGATAAATCGGCGGGCGCCATTTAGCAAAGTGAACACAAAAAGCCCTTAAATAAACAAGATGAAGATAATTACCTCTTAGAATATAGGGTTTATCACCGATTAAAAAGAGCTTAACAACAGACTATTTGTTATTTATTGCAGGAATTACGTATGGAACTGAAATCCACCCCGATGGGACAACGTTTAGCACAACATCCTTATAATAGAGTCAAATTGTTAAATGCAGGTATTGAAGTCAGTGGTGAAAAACATCAGTATTTAATTCCTTTTAACGAATTGATTAATATTTTCTGTAAAAAAGGGATTGTGTGGGGGGAATTAGAATTTTTATTGCCTGAAGATAAAGTTGTTCGATTACATGGAACAGACTGGGAAGAAACTCAGCAGTTTTATCGTTATCTTTATCAGACATGGCAAAATTGGAGCAAAGAAATGAGCGAAATAAGTGCTCAGGTTCTTGAGAAGCAACTCCATAATATTAATGAAATCACTCAATCAAATAGATGGATAAAACAGTCTAAACTGAGTGAAATTCAACAATCTATCAAAGAAAGCTTTTCTGCTATTCCTCTTCCTCTTGAACGCCTTATTCAATTTGATAATTGCCAAGCACTTTATCAGCAATGTTTGGAATGGCTAAAGCAAGGCGAAACACTTATTAATAAAGAAAACTCTGCATGGGTAACTCAAATATTAAATGAGCATGCGGAATTTTTTAATACAATTGAATCATCATCATTAAATGAATCACAATGTCGAGCCGTAATTAATGGCGAAGAAAATATTCTTGTTCTAGCGGGTGCGGGAAGTGGTAAAACATCGGTATTAGTCGCGAGAGCAGGTTGGTTATTACGTCGTCAGTTAGCGCAACCCGCTCAAATTTTATTACTTGCTTTTGGGCGTAAAGCCGCACAAGAAATGAATGAAAGACTTTCTAGTCGTTTAAATGCCGATATTATGGCAAAAACATTTCATGCACTGGCATTATCCATTATTCAACAAGCGACAAAAAAGCAACCTAAAATTAGTGAGCTTGAAATAAACAGTGAAAAAAGAAGATCTCTATTATTAGGTGAATGGCGAGAGCAGTGCCAACAGAAAAAAGCACAAGCAAAAGGGTGGAGAGAGTGGTTATCTCAAGAACTTGAATGGGATATCCCCGACGGTGAGTTTTGGCATGATAAAAAATTAGAAAACCAAGTTGCTGTAAGATTAGAGCGTTGGGTTGGTTTATTAAGAATGCAAGGTGGTAGCCAAAAGTCTCTGATCGAAAGTGTACAGCCTGAATATACAGACGCCTTTAAAAAGTATTTAAAATTATTATCACCATTATTAAAAGCTTGGAAAACGGCACTAAAAGAAGAAGAAGCGATCGACTTTTCTGGCTTATTACATCAAGCTATTAATCTAATTGAAAAAGGGCGTTTTATTAGCCCATGGAAACATATTCTTGTTGATGAATTCCAAGATATTTCACCCTTAAGAGCTTCATTATTAACCGCATTAAAACAGCAGAATAAACAAACATCTCTATTTGCAGTGGGAGATGATTGGCAAGCCATTTATCGTTTTAGTGGCGCAGAATTATTATTAACGACTTCTTTCCATCGTTCTTTTGGCGAAGGTGCTGAATGTGCACTAGATACGACTTATCGCTTTAATGACACGATAGGAAATATTGCCAATACGTTTATTCAACAAAACCCAACTCAATTATCTAAGCCTTTAAATAGTTTAGTGAAAGGTAATAAAAAGTCAGTTGTACTGTTATCTGACGATCAACTTGAAAACTTACTAAATAAAATGAGTGGTTATGTAGAAGAAAATGAAACTATTCTTTTACTTGCTCGTTATCACTATTTAAAACCAGAATTATTAAAAAAAGCAAAAACACGCTGGCCTAAATTAGACCTACAATTTATGACTTTTCATGCTTCAAAAGGGCAACAAGCGGATTACGTTATTATTTTAGGTTTACAAGAAGGTAAAGATGGTTTTCCAGCACCAGCAAGAGAATCGATTATTGAATTAGCATTACTGCCTAGTGTTGAAGATTATCCTAATGCAGAAGAACGACGTTTAATGTATGTCGCTTTAACAAGAGCAAAAAAACAAGTATGGCTATTATTTAATAAACAACAGCCATCTTGTTTTGTTTCAGAGCTAAAGTCTCAAGGTGTTCCTATACAGCGCAAACCTTAGATTATTTTAATCTATCTTTTAAATAACCTTCGTAATCTGGAATTTTAATTGTAGATTCTTGTGAAAAAAGAGGTGATGAAATTAAAAAGTTCGCAGTTGCACGATTCGTTGCAACTGGGATATTCCAGACAGTAGCTAAGCGCAGAAGAGCTTTAACATCTGGGTCGTGCGGAACGGCATTTAATGGATCCCAAAAGAAAATCATAATATCAATTTTCTTTTCAGCAATCATTGCACCTATTTGTTGGTCGCCACCCATTGGGCCACTTAGCATTTGAGTAACAGTAAGACCAGTGTGGTGATTAATTAAATTACCGGTAGTTCCTGTTGCAAATAACTTGTGTAGAGACAGTTGTTCACGATTATTTTCAACCCATTCCAGTAATGAGCTTTTACAGTGGTCATGGGCAACAAGCGCGATATTTTTTTCTTTTAAGAGCGTGCGGTCAATTTGTTCCATTTGATACCTTTAAAAATAAATATAGTAATTGTTCCAGTTTTCAAAATACCTTTTTTTTATCTTATAAGCTATGAACAGATCAAGATACTATGATGTATCATAATATTTTCAATCTTCATGATGAACGGAGTAGATAAATGGTGGATTCAGATATTTATGACATTTTAAGAAGCGTTAAGACCATTGCGCTTGTTGGTGCGAGTAATAAAGAAGATCGCCCAAGCTATAAAGTCATGAAATTCCTATTAGAACAAGGCTATGATGTTATTCCTGTTAATCCAGGTATGTCAGGTCAAACCCTATTGGGGCAACAATGTTATGCCTCATTAAAAGATATTCCTGTTGCTGTTGATATGGTTGATGTTTTTCGTCAATCTGATGTTGCATTAGAAATTGCACAAGAAGCAATTGAAATTAATGCCAAAGTATTATGGTTGCAAATTGGTGTTATTAATGAAAACGCTAAAGATTTAGCTGAAGATGCAGGGTTGCGTGTGGTAATGGATCGCTGCCCTAAAAAAGAAATTGAAGCACATGGCCTTCCTTGGTAATACACTAAAATAAAATCGCCGAAAACAAATCGGCGATTATCATTTCATTCAGATCACTGCTTATATAGATTAATTAAGTTAATTTCTTAATCGTGGTGCCTGTAATTGGCTACGAATTGACTGTGATAACTCATCTAATGAGTCATTATCTAAGTGTTCATCTGAAACTTCATAAGTTATCTGCGCTTCAGCAAGATAAGTATGAACGGGTTGTCCTTCATCATCTTCCATCACAACATGGTACCAAGGTGCTGCTCGCAAGGTCACATTAGATGCAATATCATCCTCATTAGGTTGATCAAGGGAATATTCAGCATCCACATCGACAACAACGCCTAAGTAGCCGAGTAATTTATGTCTAACTTGCTGTCCTATCCCAAATTTGCTGGCGGTCATCATAGTATCACCTCCATATAGCCTTGCTTATTGGTTATATATATGAGGGTACAAAGTGAAATTTCAAGGATTTGAAAAAAATATAATCCTTTGCTTTCATTATGAATAAAGAACCTCACAAAATCAGATTATCTATTGTATAAAGAAAAGACAATAACCTAGACAGAATTTTTATTTGAAAATACTATTAGAAGGGCATATGAAAATCGGTAGAGAATATATTATTCAAGGGCGAGTTCAAGGTGTTGGTTTTCGTTTTTTTACTTATCAATGGATGAAAAAACAACCAATAACAGGATATGTTTGGAATCGTGATGATGGTAGCGTGGGAGTAAAGGCTTTTGCGAAAGAAAATGCGTTAAAAGAATTTGAGGATTGGTTAGAAGCTGGTGGCCCAAGAAGCGCCAAAATTACATTTTGGTCAGCAACATCTTGTGAATATGAAAAAATGGTAGATTTTTCAATCCACCATTATGAGTAATATTATTTTAATGATTTCTAATTATCTTTATCGAAAGATAATATTAAATACATTTAACGGGTTTTGGTAAACCAGCAAGTTTTGTAGCTTGTTTTGCAGGGCCTTTAGGAAACAAACGATAAAGATAACGGCTATTTCCCTTTTCATCGCCATATTTTTGTGCAAGTGCTTTTACTAGCATACGAATAGCAGGAGAGGTATTAAACTCTAAATAAAATTGGCGAACAAAACGGATAATCTCCCAATGTTGTTCTGTAAGCTCAATTTCTTCTAGTTCAGCTAATGTTGGAACCATATCTTCATTCCACTCATTGCTATTTTTTAAATAACCGTGACTATCTGTCTCGATTTCTTTTCCGTTAAATACAAACATGTGAGTAGCAACCAATCAAAAATAATACCGCTAATTTAGCAAAAATAAGGAAAATACCCAAGTAGAACCCATAAATCGTTGATAAATTAAGCCATTGACTTGTGATGCGTTTAATTTTACGGCAAACAGTACGATAAGGGCTTTACAACATAAGCATAGGTGTTTATATTGCTCCCCATTGCGGAGGGGTGGCCGAGCGGCTGAAGGCAGCGGTCTTGAAAACCGCCGATGGGAAACCATCCGAGAGTTCGAATCTCTCCTCCTCCGCCATCTTCACTTCTAGCAACGTCTTCTAAAGTTTCCCAATCCCAAGTAAATCAAGCATTTCAACTAAATCCCATTATTCCAACGTCTACTATCGTCTATTGAAAATTACCCCCTCTAGCTGATACATATGGGGTACATTTATACCCCATGATTTGAGTATCCCCAAATGAAGCTAACCACCTTTAAAAATATTGCCCTTGAATGGTATAAAGGCAGAAAGGATCGCTGGTCTGTTGGTTATCGTGATGACATGATGGACGCATTCGAAAAAGACGTCTTTCCTTATATAGGTAATCGCCCGATTGCTGAAATCAACCCATGGAATTACTTGAAGTGCTTTCTATTATGGAAAAGCGCGGAGCAACCGAGAAGCTAAAGAAAGTGCGTCAACGTTGTGGCGAGGTATGGAAGTACGCCATTATTACTGGTAGGACTGAGTATAATCCTGCGCCAGATTTAGCCAGTGCCTTTGTACCACATAAGCGTGAGCACTACCACTACGCCCACCTTTCAGTTAGTGAATTACCAGAGTTTCTTTCTTCTATAGATAAGTACATGGGGAGCCAGATTGTGAGAGTGGCACTGAGGATACTTATATTAACTGGAGTTCGACCAGGCGAATTGAGAAAAGTGGAATGGTCAGAAATTAATTTTGATACTGGAGTATGGGAAATACCGGCTGAAAAAATGAAAATGCGTCGCCTTCATATTGTACCATTATCAGAGTAGGTTATTGAGTTGCTAAAACAGATACACCCAATCAACGGAATTAAGCATAATCAACAGGTATATCTACATACGGGATAATCCCGTATCATTATGGATAAATTAATGTTTAGATCACCCCTAGAAATTGGAATTATTATCCGATGTTCCAGAGTCCCTATAAGCATTTTATTTTAACCAATAGCTTATATTGTGATGGTATCAAGATTAATAAACCAAAAATTAAAAAAGCAAAATTAATCAAGATCACCACGTCAGGAACGGTAATAAAAACACCAGAGCGAATTAAAACAGCCACAGGTAAAGTTATGGCCACAATGACTATTCAGGCCGAGAGTGACAAGCGTAGTCCATACCCATTAAAGATAGTGGCATTCGATATTAACGCGCTGGAGCTAATGACCTGCCAGAAAGGAAATAAAGTAACCGCTACAGATCGCTATGAATGGTTTAATGGTTATCAGCTAACAGGGGTACAGATAGTTACTTGCTAGCATCTGTATGTAAATATAATCTTTAATGTTAATTTGTGTTTGTGACGAGAGTTTTATCAAAATGAAAAATTTATTAGTTTCAGTTGGTTGTGTTTTTGCTTTATCTGGATGTGCCGTGACAGAATATAATTACACTCCAGACTCGTATAAAATAAGCGAGCCGAAAGTAGGGAGTGTTAATCGTGCGATCATAGGTCAAACTTTAGTAAGAGAAGGTAACATAAGTGAACTGAGTGCGATTAAGATACTAACCCCAATACAAATAGATTTGGTTTATAAAATTATTCCTGGTGTATTCAAAAAAGTTGGTTCAAGCGACAAAGGTGATTTTTATATGCCAACTCAAACTATTGACTCTGGTTCTGTAGTTGTTGAGGAGCTTGGTCAACCATGGAGTTCAATTTTAATAAAAAAAGGAACTAATACTGATGAAATTTGTATTGTAACTGACTTGAATGTAGTTGTTTGTAGCGATAAGGCTAAAATTGAATATCTTAAGCTAAATAATTCCGATGGTAATTCATTTGAGCAGGCTTTAATTTTTAATGGGATAAATGATCAAATTGTAGATATTAGTTATAGAAAAATAGGCTCAAATATAGAAAATCAAGGGTTTGGTAATAATATTCAATATAACCTTAAAGAAAATAATATTATTTCTTATGAAAATGTTAAATTGAAAATTATAAATAGCTCTGACAATTCATTGACATATGAAGTTATAAGTAATTTCTCTGGTAATTAGAACCCGCGAAAACGAATAATTTTTCCAACACATAGCGTTAAACATATAAAGCAAGTTTTTTGTTTAACGCTGCCATCGTAACGCTGAAATATTAGAGCTGATAATTTCCCATATATAAAAAATCATCAATGAGCTAGTTACTGGGCTACACACGGAATCACAATTATTTATATCATTTTTGACACTGATAGCATCAATTTTGACGTTACGTTGATCTAAAGTCCTAGAAATCGTTGACATTACGCTGGTGGGCTTGCCTATATGTTTGACGCTATCGAAATATCACCCTTATATAAATATATTTCTATAAGTCCGAATTGATCATAACTATAAGTGCGTTAAAGCCAGTTGTATCAATGCTTACGGGATGGTTGATAGATAAAATATACGTCAACGTAACGTCAACAATATAAGGTGTTTTTTGTTGATCTAATGATGTATTTCTCTGTATTTATTCGTCTCTGAAATTTTAGCCTTATAGCTCACGGTAAATAGGCTATTTCCCCTCTTTAAACTAACCCACAATTAGTTACCTACCTTAAACTGCCCCTCTTTAAGATGGCTAGTTCAATTAGCTAGAAAATATCTAATTAATCTTAAATCAGCCTATATAAATTTAGTTACTTGTTCGCTTAGTTAATACATAGTTAATCTACCAAAATACTGTTTAATGACTTTCATGCTGAGGAATAAATATGATTATTCGTTGTTATAGCGGCAAAATAGGCGAAAACAAAATAGATGAGCTTACCAATTTGTTGTATAGATGCGTCCTTGGTGGTGCTAGTGTTGGGTATACTGACGCAGAAGCTCAAATTGATGATATGAGAAATTATTGGATTAGCATTAGTGACTCATTATCCATGAATAATTTTAAGCTTGTTTCAGTAGAGGTCGACAATAAAATTGTTGGCGTTGTTGGGCTTGAGCTATGCACAAAACCAAATGGCAAGCACCGAGGCGAAATTTGTAAGTTATTAGTGCTGCCTGACTACAGACGTAAGGGGCTTGCAAGAAAATTGATGCTAGAGGCTGAGCAAATAGCATGGGAATTAGGATTGTCACTTTTAACACTAGATACAAATACGAAAGGTGTAACAGTCAGTCTATACAGCTCGTTAGGGTGGCGGGTTAGCGGAGAAATCCCTGCTTTTGCACAATCAGTTAATGGCGAACTTGAATCAAC
The DNA here is from genome assembly GCF_009915995.1 of Proteus sp. G2618. Lineage (NCBI taxonomy): Bacteria > Pseudomonadati > Pseudomonadota > Gammaproteobacteria > Enterobacterales > Morganellaceae > Proteus > Proteus sp. G2618. The sequence goes on from NZ_JAABNI010000021.1 coordinate 148,271, forward strand.
TACTATCATGTTCAAACTCAGGCCAGAAAATAAAGTTTAAATAATATTGGTTGATGGCAAGTCAATTTGAGATTACATCCGTGTTAGTTTTACGGTTCCGTTTGAAACGGAGTCGTGAAAAACACAGGGTAGGGTTATTTCTGGTTGGTGTTTTATTATCTACAATGAAATTACTATTGATGATATTTATGCAATGATGTTACTGGAAAGTATAGGGCTAACATGAGATTAAAAATCACCTCAAAACAGGCATGATAAAAATATTAGGGGGTACATTTTGGGGGAACTATAAAGTTAGAATTTAAATAATTATTTTATCTTTTTTATGGGGAGTTATTGGCATGTCAGGGCTGTTTTTTTCGTTCTATTAAATAGGTGAGAAAATAATCAATAAAACTCACCTATTTAATATCAAAATAATTTTAAAGACTTATTTATTGATTTCATTATTCTGAGCTTGAAGATAATCAGTGAGAAATGCTTGTGCATTACCTTCATGGGATATCCCTTCAGCGTAATTTACTGATATAGGCTGAGGTTCTCCTGGTATATAAAGGTTACCACAGCATTTATTCTCAATAATTAGAGCAACAAATTTATTTCCATTAGTATTTATTGAATATCGGGTATCTCTACTTGTTTTTTCGACCTGCATCTTCTGAATTTTTAAATTCCAGTCATGATCAATACCTTCGATCTGTACTAATGCTTCATTAGCATTACGATCACCAATACGTAGAGTCCAAACAATCACTCCTTGTTGACCTTTATAGGCAATGACATTATTTGCCACATCAGGGCGTTGCTCTGCATGTGCGTTCCCTATTATGCAGGTAAATAATATAGCGATTAAAGCTATTAATTTTTTATAACTAGCCATATTTTTTATCCTAATATATTGTTATATATAAATAATTATGTAAGCACTAATATTCGATTACTATGATATTAGTTATCATAATAGATTTGTTTATTTTTAAACATAGCATGAAGTTATTATTAGGATATTTCTTGTTTAATTTTCAAGAAAATATTAATCAATTATTATTGAGAGAAAGTAACCTTAACTTTTAAATAATATAATAAAAATTGATACAGAGAAGCTACACTTCTCTGTATTTTTCTATTTGATTCAGATTACAAAGATAAAATTCGTTCAGATATTAGTGACATTAATTTTTCCGATTGAACATCGGTGATTATCATCGTATTCATACGACATTCATTCAAATTGCTATTATTTTTAGGTGGTCTTAGATCATCGTGGACTGTTGCAAAACTTAAACCAAAAAGTTTGCGTGATTCATATTCAATATCAATATGCCCATTTATACCGGTGAAAATATCTGGGCGGATTAGATAACCTATTACACAAGGATCATGTAAGAAGGGATCAAATGCAGCATATCCACGAGACATTTTTGCTGCTGTTCTAGCAATGACATTACCTTGCTCTAACGACTGACATAAACCTGCTCGAATATCAGCTTTATGTGTGACATCTAATCCCAACATAGTAATGTGTTCTGCTGTATCAAAGACAATATGTGCCGCGTGTGGATCGACATGAAAATTGAATTCGGCTGCTGGTGTTATATTCCCATTACAAAATGCAGCCCCTCCCATTAGTACAATATCTTTCACATTATCCTTAAGCCTTGGTTCTTTTAGCATTGCCATGGCGATATTAGTAAGTGGTGCTGTCGGGCAAAGGGTGACTTCTTTAGGATTAGACATCACAGTATCAATAATAAAATCGACGGCATGTATATCGGGATAAGTGTAATTAGATTTTGGTAACATCACACCAGCAAGGCCGTTATTGCCGTGTACTTGTGTCTTACTTCCCCTACGTGCTATCAAAGGTCGTTCACATCCTCTGGCTAAAGGAATATCAGGCCGTGACACAAATGAAAGAATATTACGAGCATTCTCATGAACTTTATCTAACTCAACATTTCCAGCTACTGTTGTGATCCCCAGCACTTTTATTTCTGGTGACGCCAACGCCAGTAAAATAGCAATAGCGTCATCTACACCCGGATCACAATCTATAATAATTTTAGTCATATACTTCTCCTTTGATAACTTACATAACACATTGAATAACAACTAGAATTAAAAACATGACTCATGAAATAAATATCAGCTAATAAAAATACCAACCATAGTTGCAGATAAGCAACTCACTAACGTTGAACCCACAATCAGTCTAAAACTATTCGCCGCTATCATTTTTCCATGTTCTTTGCTGATACTGGCGACACAAGCAATAATCATTCCGACTGAACCAAAATTTGCGAACGAAATTAGGAATACAGAGATAATGGCTTCTGTTCTTGGGCTCAGATCACCCAATTTGATATAGTCAACCATTGCAACAAATTCATTCGTTAAAATTTTTGTGGCAATAATTTGCCCGAACTCAATACTGTCCTGCCAAGGGACACCAAGCACAAATGCAATAGGAGAGAAAATATAACCAAGAAGGCCTTGGAAACTTATTCCTATGAGGCGTAAAAAAATATCATTCAACATGCTAATTAGAGCAATAAAGCCAAGAAGCATTGGAACTATCGCTAGAATTAATTTAAAACCATCGAGCATATGCTCTGTTAGTACTTCAAAAAAACTATGATGTTCATTTTTAGGGCCAGAAAAATGGTTCGATATCTCAATAGGATCATTAGGGTTAATAATGGAAACAATAACGAAAGTACTAAAAAAGTTTAGGCAAACACCAATAAATACAAACTGAGGTGATAACATTTGAGTATAAGCACCCAATATTGCGATATCGACAGTAGACAACGAGCATGCAGCTATTGTATACATTTGTGGTTTTGTTAAATTGGGTATGTATTCTTTAATCGAAACATATACGGCCATCATACCTACAATGACAGCACTAACTGCTGAAAACGATTCAAGTTTACCTACTTTGGCTATTTTATTAATAAGGTATCCGATAGTAAGAATAATCAAACGTAGAATACCAAAATATTTTAATATCCCAATAATTGAACAAATAAATACTAAAGGCATTAGAGCAACAATAACGAACACAATAGGTGTTTTTGTGCTTATATCTCCAAATACAAAATCAATTCCTTTATTTGCATGATGTACTAAATATTCTATACCTATATTCGTCGTATTAAGAATTGAGATCCCAATAGATGTGTGTAGAAGTATAAAAGCAACGGAGGCCTCTATTAATAAAAGAATAATAATAGGAATAAATTTTATTTTTATTTTATTAGCATTAAAACTAATAGAAGATGCGACTATAAAAATTAAGAGAAGGCTAATAATGAAAATTAAATATTTCATAACGACCTCGATTATATAATTTATTAACGGGGTGGGTTATTTGTGCACTTCCCTTACATACGCTCTTTTTTTAATCTGGCATCAACACTTGTTCTAGATGGCATTGATGATGCCCCTTTTTTTTCAACGGCCAATGATGCATAAGCAATAGAAAACTTAATTGCTTCATCCATATTTTTACCTTCTATTAATTTTGCGGCTAAAGCACCTGTAAATGCATCACCAGCACCACTTGTATCAACGACAGATGCATTCATCGCTTTGTAATATTTCATCGTGCTACCATTGAAATAAAGAGCACCACTGTCACCAAGTGTCATTACTATTTCTTTAACACCTAAATTGTGTATTGCTTTTATGGCTTCCTGTGCTGAAATAACGCTATCAATTTTAATGTTTGATATTAATTCTGCTTCTGTTCCATTCGGTATTAATAAATCAATAGATGGCAAATGTGAGACAATTTGATCTGAATAGGGCGCTGGGTTAAGAATGACATAACATCCCGATTTTTTTGCTATTTCAATCGCAAACTTGGTCGCTTCTATATTATTTTCTAATTGAGTAAGAAAAACACTTGCCGATTGTAGATTATTAATATCTGAAAGAATTTCAGCTTTAGTGATTGTTGCATTAGCCCCTAGATCAATAACAATACTATTGTTACCAGTAGCGTTCTCAACCATAACTAATGCATTCCCTGTTTTTGCATTGGCATCCTTAATTAATGTATATGAACTTATTTTTGTAGTGCCGAAATATTTTTCTGCGGTAGCACCAAATGAATCGTCGCCTACTTTAACAAAAAAATGTACATGATCATTTAATTCAGCAGCTGCAACCGCTTGATTTGCACCTTTCCCTCCAGGGAAAAAATTTGTCGAAATTGCTTTGATTGTCTCTCCAACAAAAGGAAATCTTTCAACTTCTGTGACAACATCTAAATTGAAAGATCCTAAAATATATAATGAGCATTTATCTGCAGTTTTTTTATCTCTACCTTGTTCTTCGCAATCAATTTGAAGTACTCTGGTTTCATCAATAGTTCTATTTATTATTGGTTCTAATTCAATTTTTTGTAATCTCACTCCACCATGAAATTTAGTTGCTATACCTAATAACTCTAATTCATCTATGTATCTTCTTACGGTTCTTTCCGATACATGAAGTAGAGCACTGAGTTCTTTTACGTAGATAGAATTATCTTTCACTAATTTTTTTCTGATAAATGCAATACTACTCTTTTTTTTCATATCACCCCTCGTTTGTTAAAAAATGTTTTACCATTTGTTAGGATGATAGAGGTTAATCAAGTTTATTCTGCTTGAGTAGTCACGTTTTTTGCTCGTAATTGGACAATTATCTGTCCGTTTAGATAAATTTTAAGGAAAATGTTTGGATAACGCAGTTTGCTTATGTTAAATGGACGGGTTAGTTAAAATCGTCCATTTAACGTCAAAGTAGTTAGCGAAACCATATCAGACCCGAATATTTATTGTTGGATGCCGTTCTATTAAAACGAATTTATTTGTAGTCAGATAAAGATAATTTTTATTGATGATGCTAATGATAATTGTTAGCATTAACTCTCTATTATGGAGAGTATACTATGAAAAATAAATATCACCTGTTAGCAATATTCCTTTCTGCATTACTTCCTTTTACCGCATCGGCTACAACATATCCAGTTACAATTACCGATACAGATGGGCAAAAAATAACGTTAAAACATGAACCTAAACGCATTGTATTACAAGATGGTAGAGATATTTTAACGCTGGCTTTGCTTGATAGAAATAACCCGTTTGAAAGAGTTGTAGCATGGAATAATAATCTGAAAAAATCGGATCCACAGACAGTTTCTTTATTAGAACAGAAATGGAAATCTAATATAAATGCGATCCCTGATATGGGATTTAATGACAAAGGTGAAGTTAATGCAGAGCGAGTTATTGCACAACGACCTGATGTTCTGATCGCTCAACTAAGAGCCAAACCCGCATTAGAAGGATCGGGCGTTGTCAGCATTTTAAGAGAGGCTAATATTCCTATTATTTATGTTGATACTTTTTTAGAGCCAGTCAAAAACACGAAAGAAAGTGTTGAGCTTCTTGGTATTATTTTAAATAAAGAGAGTGAAGCTAAAGAATATACAGATTTTTATCAACAACACCTAGATAGTATTAAAAATAAAACTCAAGAAATTAAAAATAAACCAAGTGTATTTGTAGAAGCAAAGGCTGGAGCTAACGGTGATGGGTGCTGCTTTACACATAATAATGCGGGTTGGGGGGGATTGATCCAAGCTGTTGGTGGTGACAATATAGGCAGTCATTTCTTACCAGGCGCTTCGGGTGTTATTTCTTTAGAGCAGGTTATTAGCACTAAACCTGATGTATATATTGTAACGGGATCTCGCTGGATCAATAAGAATAATATTGCTGCACCATTTGGCTATGGGGTATCTGACAAAGAGACTCAGGAAGGTTTCAAACGATTGAAGAGCAGAATTGGATTTAATCAGATCGCAGCAGTTGAAAATGAGCGATTATATGGTATATATCATAATTTCTATAATCATCCATATAACATCGTTGGTTTAGAATATTTAGCAACTTTCATTTACCCTGAACAATTTGCAGAATTAAAGCCAGAAAACACCTATAAAGAGATAATAGAAAAATATACCACATTACCTAATGCTCAATTTCTTTGGGCAGCAAAAGCAGATAAATAAAAATTTTAATTATAGCCCTTGTTTTTAAGGGCTTTCTATATTCATTTACACTTCGGCTAATCAGAGTATCTGACTTAATAAAGTTAAAATAAGGCTGATCACTATAATAATGAGCAATACACCCAGAATCGTTCTTGCTAAAAGGCAAGAAAGTGTTGTGGGTGGCGCTTTAGGAAAAAGTGCAGAGAAACACCAATAGGCTAATATAGTGGTCAAAAAAATTGCAAAAAGTATAGAACTAATAAAAAAGATCATTTATTGATACTCTTCTTGTGTCAATAATAAATAACCGTTCGGTTATCGCTTTATTTTTGAACATCTACGATATTTATCGTTCTACACAGTTTTATTAATATTTTCCAATACGCATTAAAGCATCTTCAACATCTTCATCATGATCAATTGTAAAAGCAATAAAATCCTCAGTTTTTGGGATTTTTTTGTAAGTCTCTGTTTGCTTAAACAGGGTTAGAGATTCTGAAAATATGTGAATAATTTTTGTTAAAACGTGAGAGTAAGAGCCGTCTTCATAAGACGTATGATAAAGTTGTTCTAAGTATGTTTCATCGATAGGATAAATAGTACTAAAGCATTGGTATTCCCAATCACCTGTATTGTATTTTAAGCTTTTTATCTCTTCATTTGAATGATAAACATGATTATCAGATTGATTTTGATAGTATTTTAATGTTTTTTGAAAATATTCTTCAGTGTTAAAGCAAAGATTTACTTCTCCATATGCGGCATTTAAATCGAACGCAAAGGCGTAAAAGACTTCGCCACTTTTTTCTGTTAAAAATTTCTCTGTTTCTGTTATTGCAAAAGAGACAATATCATTTTTTATATTTTTAATTATTTCATCATTTAATATCATCATTGAATCATAATCCAGTTAGATACAGCGACAATCATAATAATTGCTCTGTATGAAGATAATTAGAATAGTATATTAATATTATAACTTAATGATATAAAATAATGAGTGCCTACTTTTGATTAGTGATAAAACACCTAATGATAGTTCAAAAGGTGTTTTGTGTAATTATTGACGTGCAATTACCCGTTTTTCTTTACGATTAAACCAACTTTCGCGTAATTTATCGTAGCTAAGATTAAATGCATAAGTATAAAAAAGGAAAAAGACAAAAAAAACAATTTCTAATAAGAATGCACTCCATAACGACATATTTAATAGAAATGCCAATATTGGTAAACCAATAACCACAAAGCTTAATTCAAAACCAATAGCATGAATGACTCGTATTTTTGTTGGTCTTGATCCTTTGATTAAAGGCCAATAGCGGTCAAAAATCATGTTATAAAATAAATTCAATAGCATAGCTAATGTTGATAAAACAATAGCAACAGTTCCCATTTGAAAAACTGAGCGACCCAAAACCCATGCACTAAGTGGCGCTGTTATTGCGATGGCTATTACTTCAAATGAAACAGCGTGAAAAACGCGCTCAGTAAATGTTTTTTGATATTGGCTCATATCCCACCTCAAATTAATTATTTAACAAAAAACGAGTGCAATTATTGATGATATTTTGTATATATACAAAATAGGAGCCATCGAAAAAACCGATACCATAATGAACTATTCTATAGAAACTTTGCGTACATTTGTTGAAGCTGCTTCATTAAAATCATTTTCTGCAGCAGCACGAAAATTAAATAAAAGCCAATCTACGGTCAGTAGTACAATCGCCGGATTCGAAGATGATATGGGGTTTGAATTATTTGAGCGTAAAGGGCGGGAGTCAACACTGACTTTTGCAGGACAAAAAGTGTTGAGCTTGGTTGAAGATATATTATCGGCTGATGAACGATTACAGGCATTAAGAATAGAATTATCGCCTGAAATGGAGCCTCGTTTAAGTTGTGTATTCTCTGATATGTATCAACCACCTTATTCAGAGCAACTTTTGAAAATTCTAGATAAAGAATTCCCCCATCTTGAATTTGAGTTTCTTGTTGCTGAGAATGATGATGTGATTAATATGCTGCAAAATAATCAGGCGCATATTGGTATGATGGAATCACGAGCAGAATACCCTGCTGATATTGCTTTCGCTCGTTTGCCTATAAGTGGTAAGTTAGGACTATATGCACATAAAACGCACCCACTTGTAAGAGAAAAGAAAATCAACTATCAACATTTAACAATGCATCGTCAATTAAGGCTAAGCAGTAGTGCCCAATTTGCTATTAATAGTGAGAAAAACTGGCTAGCACCTAACTATTTATTATTACTTGAAATGGCAGAGCAAGAAATGGGATGGGCAATATTACCCACATGGTTAGTTGAGCAATTTGGACATGATTTGTTAGTCAGTCTAGATTATGACCAATTTCCCAAGAAAATAGACATTGATTTAGTATGGTCAAGAAGCAAGCCACCAGGAAAAGCGGGGTATTGGATGATAGATAGGCTATTAAAAAATGATCTTCAGTTTTCTCTCTAGGTATTAATCAATCACCTTCATCATCAATAGATATAGCGAAGGTGATATATTCCTTTCACTACGCCAGATCACCAGCCACAAACATTGGTTTCTTCATCCATATCATAACCACGTACAATATTGATAAGATCTTTCACTATTAAACTGGACATATCAGCATCTAATAAATCAGCTAAAAAGCTATTTTTATCAACAGAAACACCGTTATTTTTGTTTGTTAATACTAAGGTAAGTTCTTGCGAGTCAATATTTACCTTATTTTTTAACTCATTAACCAAAAGTAAAACTTCTTTAGTAGCAACTTCTGGAATATATAAAATTTTAGGATTTAGAAATATTTTTTGAGATTTTTCTTGGCCATTGGCATTAATTAATTCTAATAAATAGCCTTTATTTTCATTTTCCATATTATTATTAACCTTCAGCAAGTATTTTAGGATCGACATAAAAATCGACATTAAAAACAGTATCTTCAGTTTTTGCTTCTATTTTGTGCCATGTTTCTGGCGGGAATACACCAAATTCACCAGCATTAATCACTAATTTTTCTGTTGGTTCTGGGCTAATTTCATCTGCATATGCGTAATAAATAATCATTCCTTGCATAACAGACAGCTTAGGATAAACCCCTTGGCGAGTACCTTTATCTAAATGCCTTTCCCAAATTGATTTTGGGGCTGTGTCTTTGGTCCAAAGTGGTGTTGAGCGTACATGGATATAGTGAGTGGGAATAATAATTCGTTCCATTTTGCCTCCCTAAAATGAAGAGATTAATTTTTCTATTTTTATCTTAGTTAAGAAGAAAAATTATTGCTGATAATGTAATAAGCTATTGTGCTATTGAATAAAATCTACCTCTTCTAATGAGGTATTTCAAATGCAATTTTATGAAAAAAAGTGACAATATAGTTCTAGGCTTATTAATATCTTGTTTTATTTGATTAAATTATTTTTTAAAGTTTAAATTATCTTTTACTTAAAGGTCGTTTTTTAGGCATTTCTCAGGTGTTATTCTTGATGTTTACTCACTAACATAATTTCTTTGTTCTATAATTAATCAACCCTAGGGGATTAATATTTAATTCATTATTTAACATAATTGAGATATCACTATGGAATTAAAGGATTACTACGCCATAATGGGTGTTAAACCTACCGATGATACTAAAACGATTAAAACGGCTTATCGCCGTTTAGCTAAAAAATATCACCCTGATGTAAGTAAAGAGCCGAATGCTGAAGAGTGTTTTAAAGAAATTGCTCAAGCGTGGGAAATATTAGGCGATGAGCAACGAAGAGCCGAATATGATGAGCTTTGGGCACATCGTAACGATCCTAAGTTTAAGCAATTTACACAACAACATTCGAATAAAAAAAATCACCAAAGCTTTAGCCAAGAAGATTTTGATGATTTTTACGCTTCATTTTTTGGTCAACACTCTCCATTTGAAGGTCGTCGAACTCAACAAGCACCTAAACAGCGTGGACATGATTTAGAGATAGAATTAGCCGTTTTTCTAGAAGAATCGCAGGAAGAACATAAGCGTACGATTAGTTATCACTTACCAGTTTATAATATTTTTGGAATTTTAGAAAAAGAGATCCCTAAAACTTTGAATGTTAAAATTCCAGCCGGTGTTATTGATGGGCAACGTATTCGTTTAAAAGGTCAGGGTACAGTAGGTGAGAATGGAGGCGAAAATGGTGATTTATGGTTAACAATTCGTATTGCACCTCATCCTTTGTTTGATATTAAAGGCCATGATTTAGAAATAGTTGTTCCTGTTGCTCCTTGGGAAGCAGCATTAGGTGCAAAAATTCCTATACCTACAATAAAAGAAAAAATCTTGTTAACTATTCCTGCGGGAAGCCAAGCAGGACAAAAGCTACGTATTAAAGGAAAAGGGTTAGTTAGTAAAAAGGTTAGCGGTGATTTATATGCAATTTTAAAAATTGTTATGCCACCTAAATCCGATGAAAAGACACGCGAATTATGGCAACAAATTGCAGATAGTCAGACCGATTATAATCCACGTAAAGACTGGGAGAATAAATAATGGGTCACTTAACAACAACCGTATTTACTGTTACTGAGTTTTGTCATCATACTGGAATATCAAATGATGAACTCAAAGAATTTGTAGCACTTGGTGTAATTGAACCGCTAGAAATTGAAACTCAGGAGTGGTTTTTTGATGATAATGCTATCGTGGTGACACATCGAGCATTAAAACTTCATAAAGAGCTCGCATTAGATTGGCACGGTATCGCTATCGCACTGACTTTATTAGATGAAAATGAACAGCTAAAACAAGAGAATAAGCAATTACGTCAGCAGTTAATGCGATTTATAAATGAATAATCATTAATAAAATAGCTACTAAAAGAGTAAACACTTTAGTGGCTATTTTTATGCCTGAATTTTATTAATGACTTATAGTTATATATTTGTTATTAATTGATTTTAAAGGTTATTTATCCTCATTGCCTTAGGTTTCTATTCTTAGAATACTTACTTTAAAAATAAGTAAAATGATGTTGAGATCACACCTATATCATAACTATTAAGTTATGATGACTATAATATTTCAATTATCATCTTCTCTTTTATTATTAATAAGAGATTTATTTTTTGTAAGGGAAAAATAATGAAGCCACTCCAAACCAATAAACTAATAGAATGGCGCAGAAAGTTTCACCAGTTTCCAGAAATTGGCTGGACTGAATTTGTGACGACAGGCACGATAATCAGCGTATTGCGAGATATGAATATTGAAGTAAAAGCTGGGCCTCATATTATTTGTCGAGAAAGTATTTTAGGTCGAGATGAAAAATTAGTTAATGAAGCCATCAAAATAGCCGAAGAAGAAGGGATCGGTGCTGAGTTATTGGCTGAAATGGACGGTTTAACAGGGTGTCTGGCTATTATTGATACAGAAATTCCTGGCCCTACATTTACCTTTCGTTTCGATATTGATTGTGTTTATGTTCAAGAGTCAAATGACGATACTCATCTGCCTAATAAACAAGGATTTGCTTCGTGCCGTTCTGGATTAATGCATGCTTGTGGTCATGATGGACACACTGCAATAGGGCTTGGCCTTGCTCATTGGTTAAAACAAAATATTCACGCTTTACGCGGGAAATATAAATTGATATTCCAACCCGCAGAAGAAGGAGTGAGAGGTGCAAGAGCAATAAGCGACAGTGGAGTATTAGATGATACTGATTATTTTATGGGGATGCATATTGGATGTAACTTGAAAAAAGGTGAAATTGCACTCGATCCTTTTGATTTTCTTTGTACCACTAAATTAGATATTTCTTTAAAAGGAAAACCCGCTAATGCTATTGATGAACCAGAAAAAGGAAATAACGCATTAGCCGGAGCATGCTTTTTAGCTAATGAAATATTAGCAACGCCAAGACATGGTAAAGGTATGACGAGAGTGAATATTGGAACTTTAATTGCAGGCGAAAATCGTAGCCTTATTCCTAGTTCTGCGAAAATGCAATTAGAAGTGCGTGGGCAAGATGCTGAAATAACACAATACTTATTTAATAGTATAAAAAAATATGTTGATGGTATTGCAATTACTTACCAACTAGAAACAAAAATAGACATTACGGGCGAAGCGACAAATTTCAGAAATGATCGAGAAATGATAGATATCATGCAAGGTGTTGTTGATGCGCATCCAGATTTATTAAATGTCGTATTACCTTTAGGAGGAAGTGAGGATGTCTCATTAATGGTAAGAAGAGTGCAAGAGAAAAAAGGAAAAGCGATATTCTTCTTAGTTGGCGCAGATCAATGTGATGGACATCATAAAGAAAAATTTGATATCGATGAAGAGGCGCTTTCCATCGGGTTAACACTTTTTACTGAAGGTATTCTCTCTATTCTTGAGATGCATAAATAAGAGAAAGGTCTCTTCTATTTATCGATATTGCATAGAATGAGACCTTAATAACTATTTAATTGGGGTCGAAAATAAAGAGGCATCAGGTTGATGTTCTTTAATAAACTCAATATAAAGTTGTGTTTCATGCTCTGTTTTTTGCGACGTGAAAAAACAAATATTACTCATAATCATCGGTGTAAATTCTCTATAAACAATATCTTCTGTTTCAATAGTAGGAAATGAATTAATTAAACTGATCCCTAAGCCATTTTTTACAAATGTCATAGCTGTATCTTGATCAGAAACTTCAGCAATAATATTAGGCTTAGATTTTGATTTATTGAGTGCTCGATCAATAACTGTGCGCCCAATATTACTTTTAACTAAAGCAATAAAAGACTGTTCATGTAAATCATCAGGTGTGATGGTGTTTTTTGTAGATAATTCATGTGTTTTAGGAATTGCACAAATAATTTGAGTTTCTCTCATCGGAATTTGAGTCAAATTATAATTGCTGTTAATGGTCATATTATCAGTAATGACAATATCAGCTTGTTCTTTTGCAATTAAAGAAAGTAGCTGCTCACTTCTAGATATTTCTAAATGGACATTAACTTGATATTTTTTGATAAACAGAGTGGTGGCCTGATTGATAAAACCATAAGCTAATGTTGGTGGAACTAGGATCCGTAGACTTCGTTTTTTTTCTTGATGATGAAAATGACTCAATCGACTGAAAGATTCGGCGATATTGGCAATTTCTTCATAAAGCAATAAGGCATCAGAGTTTGGAATTAGTTTATTATTTTCACGAGTGAATAACTTTTTACCACAGCGTTTTTCGATCTGGTTCAATGTCTGACTTACAGCTGGTTGAGAAATTCCCAGCTGCTCAGCTGCATTAGTAACACTTCCCTGATCGATCACGGTTTGTATAATTTCGAGGTCACGTAAAGTCGCCCATCCCCCTGACCAAGAAGTTCTTTTTATGTTCATTGTCATTATGTTTTTTGTTTTAGTCAGTTTATCTTGTGTACGATTATACCGTTAATGAATTGATTATTGAATAATAGTAATGATGGAAATTTTAAATGATTTTTATAAGGAATATTTTAAGAGTAAAGGCGTAGATTATAAATGTTATTTGGGATTTATAACTTTTATTATAAAACTTATTGACCGGCTGTTATTGATATTTTTGTCTATAAAAAATCCATTTTTATAGATTTAGAAAGACATAATTATATAATAATTCCAATAAGAGCCATTGGAACTATAGAAGAGTTCAATCAACTATTTAAATTTATACAAGAAAAAAGTAGAAAATAGATTTCAAAAAAAGAGTTCCAGAAAATAAAGCTGGAGCTCTTTTTTTAGGTTAGCATAACAAAATTAACACAAGTTATTATCAGATTTAATGTATTGCTATCGTCTTTAATATCAATGGCTATTTATATAAATAACACTGCTATCAATTACATTAAAATAATATTAATAACAAAGCTCATCTAATTTTATTTTTATATGAAATATACCTTTCAATAAAGCTCTCTGATATTAATATGATGCATAAAATTAATATTTTTATTTAGAAATATAATAATCATTGAGATATAAATCACGGAAATTAACACATTTTCATTGCTAATATTTCGCATCAAATTATCTATCTAGTTTTTTATTTTGATTCTAAAAAGATACTTAATTGATTTATAAATTATAAATAACAAGCAAATGGGGGAGTTTTATGTCTTTATTCAAAAAAGGTATTATCGCTTTATCCGTTAATATTGCATTAGTTTCTTCAGCTTTAGCCTGTACAACGTTGTTAGCGGGAAGCGAAGCGACAAATGATGGTTCGTTGATTATTGCTCGCAGCGCAGATAGCGATGCATTAAAAGCACAACATTTTGTTATTCATCCGGCTAAAACGAATCAAACAGGTATTTACAGCACCAAAGAGCATAATGGTGCTAATAATTTCACTTATCCATTACCTAAGAATTCATTACGTTATACCACTGTACCGAATTGGAAAACACAACTCCATGGTGCAACAGGATTTAATGAACTGGGTGTGGGTGTTAGTGGTACAGAATCTATTTTTGCTTCACCTAAAGCGCTCTCTTTTGATCCCTATGTTGAAGATACTGGAATAACTGAAGATGATATTCCAGATGTCTTACTTTCAAGAGCAAAAACAGCTCGTGAAGCAGTGGAATTATTAGGAAGTATTATTGAAAAACAAGGTGCTGGTGAAGGGTTTGGTGTTGCTGTTGTTGATAAAAATGAGCTTTGGTATTTAGAAACTGGAACAGGACATCATTGGATCGCACAAAAATTACCTAAAGATAAGTACTTTGCGACAGGAAACCAAGGCCGATTACAACACTATGATATTAACAGTGATGATGTTTTAGGCTCTAAAAATCTAGTGGAATTTGCTGTTGAGAAAGGGCTATATAACCCTGAAAAAGAAGGAGGGTTTAATTTTTCAAAAGCTTATACACGAGATGATGAACGAGATCGTACTTATAATGATCCGCGTGTGTGGGTTATTCAGCAACAATTTAATCCATCATTAAAACAAGCTGTGGATGATGGTCGTAATTTCGCGCCTTTATTAACACCAGAGAAAAAAATATCTGTTGAAGAAGCTAAAGCGATGTTACGTAATCACTTTGAAGGAACAGAGCACGACCCATATACTAATGGATTAAATGGTCAAGAATCTTGGCGTCCAATCAGTGTATTCAGAACTTATGAAGCGCATGTTATGCAGGTTCGCCCTGAGCTTCCTCAGGAAATAGGTGAAGTTACCTATGTTGGTTTAGGCATGGCCGATTTAACTGCATTTGTTCCGTATTACAGTGGATTGAAAGCTTATCCACAACATTACGGAATAGGAAGCAATCAAGCAGACAGTGATTCTATTTACTGGAAATATCGTAAGTTACAAACATTAGTAATGACAGATTATCCAAAACTTGCACCAATAGTGAAAAAAGCTTATCAAGAGTGGGAAGTAAAAACTGCATTAGAGCAAAAAGAGATGGAAGCTAAATATCTCACTATGGTGAAAACAGATAAAGCTGGCGCAGATAAAATGCTTAATGAATTTAATTTACGAGTCATGGCAGATGCTGAAAAATTAACTGAAAATTTAATGAATGAATTGTTTACAGTAAGAACAAAAGATATTCAAGACGATATTTTCTTTGCTAACAAATCTAAAAAAGACTAATAGCAGTGAAATATTTCAGCTATCTATTTTAATAGAAAGATCCCAATTTAATTGGGATCTTCTTTATAGGTGAAATTAATTAAAGAACGGGGATATAGTAGCTAATTTTTTGTACGTAATGCTCACTTTGACCAAGTAATTTATCGTAACCTACAGATTCTTTTAGTGTATATCGTTCAATGTCTGGGCCGGGTCTGCGTAATAAATTCATTTTCGGAAGTACTTTTGTATAGACCGTATAAATAATGTCATCATAGTCAGTTAATGAATTTAAGATTTCATTCATATGAAATGTAATGGCTAGATAGTTGCCACCTGGCAATTCTAATTGTGACATGGCAGAAACATTTGATGTTTTTGCTAGTTTCTCTTTATCAACGGCAGTGCTATAAATATACATAGTATCTTCTAATGTACTTGCAGATGCTCGATGCATTGCATATAAGTCTGTGGGGATTGTATGTACATCTTTTAAAAATTTACGCCAAAATTCTTTTCTGAATTTTTTCTTGTCTGAATCCCATGTTGAAATAGGCTTATTGTAATGATGTGACATGCCAACTAATTTTTGAGATGGGAATGTAACTACTTCATATTTAGCACTCAGTTCAACGGTTTTTAATGCAGGAAAAATCAGTTCACTAATATCCCAGCCTGGTTTTTTTCTATATTCCGAAGGCGTAATATTAAACTGTTTTTTAAAGGCTCGGCAAAATGTTTGTTGGGAGTCAAAGCGATACTTTAATGAAATATCTAATAGGCTACAACGTGTTACTCTTAACGCATAGGCGCCACAAGATAAACGACGAGCGAGTATGTATTTTCCTAAAGATATTCCTGTATACGCTTTAAATAAGCGCTGAAAATGCCATTTTGTATAGCCTGATTTCTCAGCAACAATATCTAACGATAAACGTGAATCGAGATTTTGCTCAATCCAGACGATGATATCTTTAACAACATTCTCTTGTAGCATGAATATTCCTATTATTTTTTTCTATCGATATTTTTCAACAAGATCGACTTAATTTATTGAACTACAATAAATTTATAGGTGTTAGGATAATAGCATATCGTATAGTGATATTTACATTGAATAAAGTAAAATAGACGGGTAATAATGTAAAGTTATGTATTGCAATTTATTTGAATTAAAATTGACATTAATTAAAAAATTGTATTTTAACTCAATCATCAATGATTGATGATTTTTTATTAAAATTAACCTTAAATTAAAAAATTTATATATATTTTTTAATTTTAATAAAATGCGGAGATATCCTATTTTATCTTTAAAAGATAAAGTCTAGTCTTAATTTATTAGTAAAACATTACTTGGTTATTTTAGGAGATGTAAATGAATAAGTTACTTTCTATTTCTGCTATTGCTTTAGTTTCTTCATTAATAACAGCTCCTGCTTTGGCAGCTAAAACAGATACTTATAACTGTGAAGGCCAAAAAATCAGAGTTTCTTTCCCTAATGAACAGCTAGCTGTTATGTATTATAGCGATGAAATTATTGTTTTAAAAGAAGCTGTTGCAGCTAGTGGTGCTCGTTATGTTGGTGAAAACTTCCAAATTTGGGGTAAAGGAAAAAATGAATTTAATTTAGCAACAATTTCAGAGGATGATGCAGTTAATGGGCGAGTTGCTGAAGATAAGGGGCGTACCTGTAAATTAGTAAAATAACGTAGAAACCAGTTATAAATAAAAAAGGACAATTTATTGTCCTTTTTTTATTAAGAAAAAGATTAAGTAAATATAATAATTAAAAATAACAAGTATAGAAAAATGATAACGCATTTTTTATCACATAAATAAGTTGGTTATAAAAAATTAGTTATAAAGATAGTCTTATTATGACTTTCGTAGTGGCGATCAATGGTAGAGCCCTTACTTATTAGGGCGAGTTTGATTATACTCATAAAGAGTAGTATAAAATATACTCTTTTTTGTTTTTTAAAAAACAAAAATAAATTTCGGTTTATCCATTTATCTGCAACGAAACACAATTTATTGCGAGTTTATATGAAGTCTTACCCTTAGCTAGTCTCAATATTAATTTTTAAAAATAGAACTTTAAAATAGGCATTGCTATCCAATATGGCTGGTAATGTGTTATCAAAAATTAATAAAAGACAAAGTCTAATGAAAATTAAAAACTCAAGAAAAAATAATGTATTATTACCAGATAATAGAATTTTAACGTGGTATGAATCTGGTCCAGAGCAAGGTAAGCCAGTATTATTTTGTACTGGTGCAGGTATGAGCGGTTTATTAGGTGTAGACATTGGCCTCTTAAATAGACTTAATATTCGGCTGATTGCACCAACTCGTCCTGGATTAGGTGATTCTACTTTTGATCCTAAAAAATCGTTAAAATCTTTTTCTGAAGATATTTTATTCTGATTAGATCATCTTCGTATCAAAAGTATTAATGTAATGGGGTTTTCGCAAGGTGCTATTTTTGCGATGGCTCTTTGTGTTTATTGTCATGTTAATAAATTACTGATTGTCGCAGGACAAGATCAATTTGATTATCCTGATACACAAAAAAAGTTAACAGAAGATGTTATCAATATGCAACGTCAAGCTGTTGGATCACCTGATCTGTTAACCAGTTGGATTAAGCAAAATATAACAGCTAAATGGTTAATGGATTTTATCCTAAATTACAGTGCTGATGTTGATTTGGCTATTTATAAGTCAGCTAATTTTCTCTCAGTTTATCAAGAATGTATGGCTGAAGCCTTTAAACAAGGTAATGATGGATACACTCAAGATTTGCTGATTGCGATGCAACCTTGGGGATTCTCACCTGAAGAAATAAAGACACCAACAACTTTATGGTATGGAATGAAGGATACCAGCACAGTTCATTCTCCTGATTTTGGCGAATTATTATTTGAACGTTTTCCCAACGCAGAGCGTCATTTATGGCCAGAAGAAGGGGGAGCACTTCTCTGGACGAAAACAGAAGAAATTTTATTAGAACTGGCTGATTAAGGTGATGTAGTACGTTAATGATAAGGTAGATACGAGTTATCTTAAAAAAATAACAGTATCTACTTTTTTATTCATATTCTTAAATTAAAATAAAGAGATAGCTGAAATAGATAATTGTTTTTATCTTATAATTATTTTCTAATTTAATGTGTAAAAAGTTATTTTTAAAATAAAGATGAAAATAATTTGCTATAAAACGAATTATATGACTTAATAGCGCCACTGGTTTGGAAGTACAGACCTATTTATGTTAGTGCAGTTTTAAGTAGTTCACCGTTTAGCGTTATCCCTGATACCTCTTCGTTGCGAATTCCTTCAAATAGTGACCATAAGTAAAAATCCGAAATCAAACCGAAAACAATGCCTTATGGCAAACTAATTAATTAAAGGAAATCTTATGTCTAATACAATGTCTGGTACAGTAAAATGGTTTAACGATGATAAAGGCTTTGGCTTTATCACTCCTAAAGACGGTAGCAAAGACGTATTCGTACACTTTTCAGCGATCCAAAGCGACAGCTTCAAATCTCTGAAAGAAGGCCAAGAAGTTTCATTTTCTATCGAAAATGGCGCTAAAGGTCCAGCAGCAGCGAACGTAACCGCTCTATAATATATTGAGTTTTATTACAGTATATATTGCTGGTGCAATATCAATACAAGTAAAACTTAAAGAACCTCACTTCGGTGGGGTTTTTTTATGTCAATTTTCAGTATATTTAATTTTAAAGTTTATTTATCTACGCGTAAAAAATAACATTATTAAAGTTATGTAAATATTTAATATAATTAATAGATGTGTATTTACCTTAATTACCAGTGAATTTTACAGATAAATACATTAATTAATAAAAAAACTCTTATAATGGTGAAATAAAGGCATTAAGTTATTGTCTTCTCAATCAAAAGAAAGAAAAAATTTTTATTAGAATAAAAGATATCAGATAAATCATAAAAAATAATTTAAGATAAAAAATAAAAGTAATATTTAATGACTTATCTTAAATAATTATTGTCTAATTCAATGTGGCTTAAATGCTTTTTAGTTCCTAAAGGACAAACTTGTGTACGCAAAAAATATTTTTTCATTGCATTTATTACATCCAAAATATTTCTTAACTTGGTTTGGTGTTTTTATTCTTTTTTTATTAGTACAGCTACCTTATTCGTGGTTACTTTTTTTAGGTAAACATCTTGGATTGTTATCTCGTTTCTTTGTCAAAAGAAGAGTTTCTATCATAAAGAAAAATTTAGAATTATGTTTTCCTAATAAAGATGAAAATGAAATTAACAAGCTTGTTATGGACAATTTATCGTCACTAGGTGTCGCATTATTTGAAACAGGTATGGCGTGGTTCTGGAGTGATCGTCGATTAAAAAAACTATTTGAAGTGCAGGGGATCTCCAATTTTACTGATGCTAGTGATAAAAAAGCTGGAATTTTACTCATTGGTATACATTCTATGTCACTAGAATTAGGTGGGCGCATTATGGGGCTTTGTTTCCCTGTAAATGCGATGTATAGGCCACATAATAATAAAGCGATGGAGTTTATCCAAACTAAAGCAAGATGCCGTTCAGATAAAGGCATGATAGATAGACGTAACCTAAAGTTTATGGTTATGGAGCTAAAAAAAGGAAAAGCAATTTGGTTTGCTCCAGACCAAGACTTTGGTTTAAAAGGCACAACATTCTCTCCTTTCTTCTCTGTTGAAAAAACATCAACCTCAAAAGGGGTTGCAATACTCGCGAAACTATCAGGAGCACCTTCTTTAACCGTCACTTTAGTTAGAAATGAAAATCAAAAAGGTAAAAAGTACAGCTTAATCATTGGTAAAGAATTAGTTAATTATCCTTCTGAGGATATTCAAAATGACACAGATAGAATGAATAAGCTGATAGAAACTGAAATTATGAGAGCTCCAGAACAATATTTATGGGCTCACCGTCGTTTTAAAACTCGGCCAGCAGGTGAAGCCAGTTTTTATAATTAATGATTAATATATAAAAAAGACCAACACACTATGTGTTGGTCACAGTAAATACTGGAAGCAATGTGAGCAATGTCGTTGTGAAAAACCAAGTAAAACACTCAACCATTCACAATGGTAAAAGATAATCATTATCACTTGCATTGTCAACCCTAGGATTTGTATGGATTTAGAAGATAGGAATATAAGAATTTTTATAAATGAGTTAAAACAGAGTTAGCAGATATAGAAATAAACTATATCTGCCTAATATATTATAACCATAATAGAAAATACCATTTATATAGTAATGAATTCTAATTCTTGGAAAATATATACTCATTATTTAATAATAAATATTATTTCTATTTAATAGAGATTAATGTTTATTAAAAAATATAGGGTTTTAAAGTTACTATATTAATTATATACGATATCCATTATACCTACATTTTCTTTGATCCAATTTATACTTACTGAACCTTTATTTTCACCTAATTGAGCATTAAATATTTTATTGGGTTCGATTTTATGTAAAGTTTCTTCCATTTCAGTTCCATTCCAGCAATTTGCTTTAAAAGTATTTCCTACTGAGTCCGTCATACAATTTCCCTCTACAATAGAGCCTGTAAATGTGATTGTTCCTGAGCCGATGACTTTATTGTTATTTGCCATAGTTGGAGCTGATAATAAAAGTGTTAAGCAAATACCGATAATAAAATTATTTTTCATTCTATATTCCTCAAATATTCTTTATTTGGTTAACTTTTGATTTGTTTTTTGTGTACGATAAATAAATGTCTATTCGTACCGAGTTGATGGAAGGAATATTAGAGGAAAAAAATATATCAATCTGTAAAAAATCTTGATGGTTAATGACTGCTAGATAAAGATTTATGAATGATTTTTTGAAAACTTCACTAATGGAATAATAAGTAAAATTAGAAGTGGATTGCATAACTATTTGAATGATATGTATTTTGTAAGCTTTGCTTTATTTTCATTAACAAGTTAATTTTATTTAATATTAGTTATATTACTTAATTTTTTTATGATACATTTTGTTGTTAAAACAAAAAATTAATAAATTGAGCTATTTCAAGATGACAAAAAATTTGTCAAAGTATTTCGACGAGATGACTATAAAAGTAAAAATTATATCTTTATTTGATGGTTTTTATCTAGTTGAGTATTGATATCTTAATTTATCACTTTATTATCATTAAAAATAAACGACAAAAAGAGAATAGACTATTTATGCAGAGTTATCATTCGCTATCAGCCCAAGTTTACCAAATAGATAAACCTATAGGGTGTAGTTTTGGTGACGTAGAATATTATCAAGAACGTCTTAAGGACGTTAATGGTAAAATCTTAGAACCCGCCGTGGGAACTGGGCGTATTTTGATCCCTTTATTAAAGGCTGGATTTAATGTAGAAGGGTTTGATCTTTCAGATGAGATGCTTTATTTCTGTATGGAAAATCTAAGAAGAAATGGATATTCTCAAGATAAGGTGACTAAAGATAATTTGTTGACTTTCCAAGTTGAGACACTTGTTGACGCAATAATTATTCCGACTGGGACTTTTTTATTGTTAGATAGCGAAACAAAAGCACTACAGTCACTTCAACAATGCTATAACGCATTAAATCCAGGTGGACGTTTGTTAATTGATATTAGTTTGGCGCATACCTTTACTCAAGGCCAGTGTTCTAGTCGACAATTTGAAACGCCGGAAGGGGATTTAATTACCTTACAGATAGTAAATGCTGAAATAGATTATATTAATCAATTAACAGTATCTCATCACCGTTATGATAAATGGAGAAATGGGAAAATAATTGAAAGTGAATGGGAAGTGTTTAAATTGAAATGGTTTGGTGTGTATGAATTTAAACGACTCCTTGAATCTATTGGTTTTGACAAAATAACAATTTCTGGGGATTATCAATATTTACGTGAACCAAATAACGAAACAGAAATTATTACTTTTGAAGCTTATAAATAGAAATCAAACAGGATATTGACAATAAGGCCATAAAATAATGGCCTTTTTAATATCATTAGTATTTTTTCTGATTTTTTTGAAAAGATCAAAAGTTGTCTTTGCTATGAAAAAAGAAAATAAGAGAACGTTTAATTTGAAAGAAATAGTGATTTTATTTGCCAGAATTAAAGTGAGTTCTTCAGATAAAAAAATCCCCGCACTAGGCGGGGGAAAATTAAATATCTATCAGTGATGAAATACTAAAACCAATAGTAAGGGAAAAAAAGATATCAATCTGTAACAAACTTTTAAAAAAAATAATAAAAATAAGTGTGAAATTAAAAGTGTTTTTTGAAAAAATCATAATTACTTGATATTTTGATAATATAATTAATTGTTTTTAATTGATTTTTAATTTATTAGGGACATTGGGTTGGAGTGTGTAACTAATAATCATGTTAATTTAACAATAAAATTTATATACATTTAGCTAAGAGTATTGATAAATTCCTTAATTTTTAGAACAACAAAAATACGTATTTATAACTATCTTAGGTAAAAATCAGACAATGATAATGATTGATTATTGCCTGATTAGAATAGATGTAAGAAGATGATAGGGTGTCTATCCATTAACTACCATTGTTTTACATCAATCATATTGTTTGGTGGGTATATCTTTGCGATATAAGAAGAAATATTATTACGAATATAAGGACTTTTTTCTTCAGGATACATTTTCCAAGCTTTTTTTAAATAATCCAATAGCTCATTATTGATATAATTTGAACTAGATAATGCCTGGATTGCGCCTAAGCTGATCTCTTCATTTTCAGAGATTATTAGTTCATAAAACGCTGATACTTTATCTTTTAAATTAACATCATGAGAAGCAGCATAAATTGCACTTCTTATTATTTCTACATTTGGGTGAGTAAAGAATGGTTGAAAATCTTCAACTAAAATAGCGTTTAATTTGGTCAAAGAGTAACCGATAAAACGCAATGTATCTTCGTTATTAGTTACTTTAAGTATGGGGAGAAGCCTCTCTTTGAAAAGAGCACATTGATCTTTATATTTAAAGTAAATAATAGGAATAACGATATCTGTTTTTTCATTAAATGGAGCAACTAAAGCTTGCTGAATATAAGGCAGTGCTTGTTCTTTAAAATAGGTAGCTAAAACATTTAATGAAGCTTTATATAGCTCCATATCTTTAGTTTGTAGTTGTTGCTCTAAAAAATCCAAACTGTTGTTGGATAATTCAGGAAGTTTAGTTAGTGAGTTTATTGCACTAATTTTTTTCGTGATATCTTCATTATTTTGGGCAAATTGAAGTAACGTTTCTTCATTACCTCCCATTCGATGACCAAACCAGCTTGTATCATAGCCTAAAATTACTTCATCTAACCAACGTTCATACCATTGTGTAAATGAAGTTTCATAGGAAAATCTGTAAGGAGTATCTGAATTAACCCAATCGGATGTATATAAAATATGACCTTTATAATCTCCATTAACTACTAATAAAAGATCATATTCGCAACCACAAGTACCTAAATAAAGCGTACCTTGATGAACTCTATTGAAAATAGTATCAAAATCTTCATCACTACAGTTTTCGGGTACATTACATAATGCTTTCCATTCATTGATATCCATTTTAGGGCTAAGTAAGCAAGATAAGGAACAATTTAGTATGCCATTCCTATTGATTTGATTGCATCATCAAAAGTATATAGGCCATAGTAAGGACCGGCGCTACCATAAGAGCCTGTACCGCCATTACCAATTTGAGTTACAAAGGTGATATAATCTTCAGGAAATTCACATCCTATTTTTGCTTGTAGCTGATTAACTTTCTCTTTTGATAACGGAGAATTTAGCTGATATTTATGATTATCAGCACCAAACTCTTTATGTTCATGATCAATACTAACAACTAGTGCTAATTTCTCACGGATACGTTCAATAGGATTATCTGCATATTTTTTATTAAGTTGTTCCCATTGTTTCTCTGGTGTTAGCTCTTTATTTTTTCCAATGAACGCGGAAATAAAACCCATAATTTAAAATCCCTATTGATGATATGGCTTATATTATAAAGTGGTTATTTCATAATTATTTTTAGATAGTGATAACCAAATACAATATTATTATCTTACTTAATTTTCACTATAAACTATTTTAATTTCAATAAGATAATAGTATTTTGTATGAAAGCTTATCCTTCATTTAGTGTTAAGTGGCGTATGGTTTTATGCAGATAAAAAAAAGACCAACGCTAGGAGAGTTGGTCAATAAATACTAGAAGCAATGTGAGCAATGTCGTTGTGAAAAACCAAGTAAAATACTCAATTATTCACAAGTTAAAAGATAATCATTATCATTTGATATGTCAACCCTATGAAGATTGTGGTCACTATTTATTCACACTAAAAGCCAATAAGTTCTCTTACTTTACAGAAACCAAAGTAGGAATTTTGTTATTAATAACAATAAGATCACTATTTTCTGATTGCGGACTTATTGTATTTTTAACGGCATTCATTTTTTTCATTTTATTGACTAAATCTTTAAAGTGTTTAGAGCGTAAATGTATCGTTTTCTTAACCATGAGTTTTCTCCTTATTGATGATAGTTATAACGATAATAAGGATATGCTCTAAATGCAAATGATAATTAATATCATTTATTGGTGATGTATAATTTGATGATAAATGCTCATGAGTAGGTAAATAGCATTATTTTGTCTACATTTTTGTGTACAAGTTTCTCATCTTCAGTCTCTTGAAAGAGTGATATTATGAATAATAAAAGGAACTAATAGGAAATTTTTGCGATGGCGTATGATTTGACGAAGAGATTGGTTATAGGGCTTTCTTCTAGTGCATTATTTGATTTACAAGAATCAGATAATATTTTTCGCACGCAAGGGGAGGAAGCCTATCGAAAGTATCAACATAAAATGCAGGATATGCCTTTGAATAAAGGCGTTGCATTTCCTTTTATTAGTCGCCTTTTGAAACTAAATAATATTAGACCTGACGATCCTCTAGTTGAAGTTATTTTGTTATCCAGAAATGATCCCGACACTGGATTAAGAGTGATGAATTCTATTGAACATTATAACTTGGGGATCACCCGAGCTGTATTTCTTCAAGGAAAATCACCTCATATTTATATCCCAGCATTTGATATTGAGTTATTTTTATCTGCTGATCATGATGATGTTTTACAAGCGATTAATGCAAATTATCCAGCAGGGCAGATATTAGCCGGTCATGTTAATGATGATGATGCTGATGAATTAAGAATTGCTTTCGACTTTGATGGTGTGATTGCTGATGATGAAGCGGAGGTTATTTATAAAACTTCAGGCGAGTTATCTCAATTTCATAACCATGAAGCCAAAATGGTTGATGTACCTCATAACCCTGGGCCATTAAAAAAATTCTTACTGCGTATTTCTGACATTCAAAAATTGGAATTAGAGAAAGTAAAACAAGATCCTACTTATATTCCATTACTTAAGATCTCTATTGTTACTGCGCGCAATGCACCATCTCATAAACGTGTTATTAACACGATGAGAGCATGGGGAATTTCTGTCAATGAAGCTTTTTTTATGGGTGGAGTAGAGAAAGCCAATGTTCTGAGAATTTTAAAACCACATATATTCTTTGATGACCAAAAGCTGCATTTAAAATCATCATCTGAATTACCTTCGGTACATATTCCTTTTGGAATAGCTAATAAGAGTGTTGATAATAAATAAGATGATTTTAATAAATTGAGTGTCTGGTATATATAGCATACACTTAATTTTTCTTTTGTCTAATTATGTTTTTAATTCGTTTTAAATAATAAAATCGCTCAATACTGGATCTATTTTATAAGAGTGGTATGGTGTTAAATAATTACTGAAAATTATAAATTTAAAATATTTATAATTAATTTAAAGAGGTTGAAAATTTAATTTAAATAAGGAAAATTGAAGTGGATAATAATCATAAATTTTTTTCTGACGATGTGTGCCCTAAAACTGCATTATATGGCCAATTTTATGGTGATAATCACTATGCTGGTCGAGATTATGAGCGGAAAATATATTTTGGGAATAAATTCCCAAAAACAAAGAAAGGTTTTTATTTTAAAAAATTAATGAATTTTAAATAATAAAAATAACAAGCAAATCTAATAGAGTCATTTTAAATAGAGATATCAATGTGACTTAAACTGATATATAAATTTAAAAATAAATTGATGATTGCGTAACTAATATAATTTACTACGCTGAAAAATAACAGCACAGTAAAATTTATTATTAAATCTTTTCAATACCAATAGGTTGATAACCTTGCCATAAAGGTTTGAAATGTTCATCTGAATTATTTGGTATTAGATGAATGTAAAAATCACCGATTTTGCTCAATAAAACGCAATCATCAACATCTTTCAGATTGTCTTTATGTGTTGTTGCTGACTATCTACTAAAAATGTTGCAATAGCTCTCTCTCTTTAGCTTCATTCGCTGATTTAGCAACAAATAAATCAAACTCATGTAATTGAGCTAGATTTGATGGGGGATAGCCGATAGCCTTCCACATTAACAAAATATAAGTTACAGCAACTATCGCTAGGTTTATCATTAAGAGTAATATTAAATCCATCAACCCAAGTGATTTCTGCATAACCATCAAGATGTATTTTGCCTTTATCTCCAAACCATGCTTCTCTTAATGCAGGTCAAGCATCTGTGGGTTTTTTCTGTTGTTATCGATATATTATTCATTATACAACCGTATTGAGAACAAGTATAAAAATGAAGATGATTAATTTTATGAACTAAATTATTTATTTTTACTCTAAATATATGTTATTAATTTAAAATATTATTTGGAGTAGATATGAGATTACTTATGCTTTTGAGTGTTTTTTTTATTTCTGCTTGCTCATCAACTGGAGTAATAGAATCTCAAGAAAGTAGAAGTCATAAAGAAGATCCATATTCTGATAGCACATTAAATAGTATTAAGGCTAATCAGAATATTTATATTGAGCAGCAACGTAGTAAAGGAAAGTTTTAATCTGTTAAAATAAATGATTACTTTTTGGGCCACCTAAGTGGCCTTTTTATATGCAGAAATATAAAATATGGCAATGTTAATCAGAATTTTTTCAATTTCCTGTGTAAGAATAAGGTACGTATTCTTATTGTAATTGAGGGTATTGAATAATAACTCTATAAAAAATAGTAAAAATAAAAAAGAGAAAACAAAAAATTAATAGAATCTTAAGGTATATGGAGCTATATTTATATTCAGATAATTTATGAGATGAGGCTGTAATGAATAGAAAAGAATTAATTATATTAAAGAAAACTATAATGTAGAGCCGGAGTGTTTATGGACTAAATATCCAAATTATATAGTTTTTAGGCATAATGGTAATTCGAAGTGGTTCGCAGCTATAATGGATGTTCTAGAAAGTAAATTATCTGATATTGGTAGTAGCGATATAGTCGATATTATAAATTTAAAAGTTATGCCAAATCTAACGGGATCATTACGATTGAAAAAAGGAGTATACCCAGCTTACCATATGAATAAAGAGCATTGGGTTTCTATTAGCTTCTCATCTGAATTTGATGATAGCGAATTAAAATCTTTGATTGCTGAAAGCTATAATTTGACACAATAAATTAATAATTTTATTGATATAGTTTACTCAATTTTTAAACAGTTTCTAACTATATGAGTTAAGCTATTACCATAGCTTCTTTCATATATGTCTTTATTGATTTTTATCTGATATTAGTCATTTTAAATGTACTTACATTCTTTTTGAGTAAGCCTCTGAGAATGTAAAAATCGGTGAGTATATAAATTAGCTTGTTAAAAAACGACTTAATTATAATTAGAAAAAGCCTTTCTAATCATAATAATAGTTACTGCCCCCAAGAATATAATAAAGAAAATAAGTGAACTAAATATTAAAAAATTAATATCGTTTTTTTTAAATATCAACATTATCAATAATAAGAACAGAGAAAGTAAAAAGAATTTTTTATTACTATTAATCATGCAATATACGTAAGAAACTAAAATAGATACTAAGAGAAAAGTAAAATAGGCAATAAGTAAAGCAACGAATTCTAGGCTGTTAAAAAAATTAGAAGGTATTTCTTCTTCGTGGAATATTATTGTTAGCACGATAGCGGTTGCTATAAAACTCATTAAATTAAAGATTAAAATAACAAATTTATTAGTATATAAAAATGACAGTTGCTTAAAATAAATAACTTTTATAAAAATCTCTAAAGAAGATATCAATACGATAATACTGATAAAAAAAATAGCAGAAGAAGTTGCTAACCAAATAATATCATCATAGCCAAATGTAGATATACTGAGATAGAGCGATATCACCAAAGATAATACTGGGGATATAAATGTTAACAACTTCTTCTTTTCTTGTTTGTCATTCATATTCCTATCCATCATAAAAACAACCAGATATCAATTAGGCATTAGAGTTTGATAACCGAGTAATTGTACAAGTAGCTCGATTCCATTGGATATCGACACTACTCTGTTTTCAAATACTGAGTGTAATTTGAGGCTGATACTTACTTTAAATTGATATTATTATTTTTTGCCCACTTTCTTAATCTTCCATTAGCGTTAGCATAAGGGGAAGATGTATTAAATGATATCATCCGACCCATTGTCCATTTTTTGTACCATGGTTTACCATACAAAATATCATCTGTTCGTTCATTAATAAGCTTCACAATTTTATTTTTTACAGTCTGAAGTTCTCAGTTACTAGCGAGTCATAATTTAGCTCTCTGTAATCTGAGTAAAATTTTTGAGCGAGAAGACCAAGTTGATTCCACTTATAACCCGTATCTGGAAAATCGATAGGTAGACCTTTGGCATCCGATGTGATCCATTTTACAACAAGAGCATTCCACCCGAGCAAATACGAAACAAGATCACGAACACTCATCTCTGTTCCTTTGGCGTGCCCATCCATTGAGTGTTCTGAAGTGATTTCTGCTGGGATTATATTAAGGTAACTAATTAATTTATTGAAATTTTTATCAATAGCCAAGAGTAATTCAACTTTTGTTTGTGGTACGCTCATAAGGAATTCCATCTCATTAAAATAGAGAAACCATAAGGGATGTATAGTGTTTGAAAACAAATTAATTATGTACTATCTACCACAATATGGGAAAGACTCTTTTATAAACAGTGTAACCGTTGATTTTTTAATAAAATTAGATCTCTATTTTTAAATAGTGGGTAAATAATAATCGGTATATAGCCGAAGAATGGATAAAGACTGTAATTAAAAGAGCAGAAATAAAAGAAAATTTTATAAATTCTCTATATTTAACTTATGTTGTGCGTAATTACTAAAATACACTCTAAATAGATAATTGTAGAAAATAAAAGGATTTGTAATGGAAAAAGTGAGTTGTACCAAGTTTTCCAAAAAATAGAAAATGACATTGATAACAATGCTGATTCAGGAAACGCTTTAAAGTTATTTGAAGTGTATAATGAAACGGCATTTTGGGTAGAAGTCGAAGCAAATGAATCCATAACATCAAAAATTAAGTTATCAATTTATGAGACTGAAGGTGAGAATAGACCATTTCTCAATGCCTATATAGCAGATCCTGATTCAGAATTTCCTCCTGAGGACATAAAAAATTTAAGAATAATGAATTAACCACGTTTCGTAAGTTCACTGGCTTTGACATTATGTTCTTTAGGGCATCATCTGTTCCATTTGATTTAATGGTAATAGAAAATGAAGATGAAATGTTTCCAATTACTGGGGAGATGTTTGATGCTTATGCAACTTACATTATGAATGCCAACTCTTCGGAACATAATGATAAGGTTAAAGCTATTTCTGCTAAGTCTAAATTAATTGAGAAAGGTGGGCCATCCATTCTTATTTGGCTTCTACTAGCTGTCATATTTCTATTGATAGTATTTTCTTTATTTGTTTTATAAACTTAGCTAATGATTTAAACAAATTTCTAGTATAGAAACAGGGCGAGAATTGAGCTTTAACTAGGGTAAATCTGATGGGGGTTTTACCAGAGTTTTACCCCAGTTTTACCCCTCGTAAATTTCAGACATAAAAAAACCAACCGTAAGTGGTTGGTTTTTCTAAAGAATTTTGGTCGGCATGATAGGATTTGAACCTACGACCCCCGACACCCCATGACGGTGCGCTACCAGGCTGCGCTACATGCCGTTTGTGCCCTGTATATTACTGTTTTTGAGTGCTAAAGCAACCCTTAGCTGATTAAGTGACGTAATTTTGTGCGTCACTTAATAGCGTTAGCGTTCAATAAAACGCTTCTGTTCAGCCAGAACTTGCAGTAATAATTTTAAATCAGGTTTTGCAGAACTGATCTCTTGTCCTGATTTATCAAATAAAGCGTATCGACCATGCTTATCTATCAACAAAGTATTATCTTGTAAAAAGACTACGAATGCCTCTTCATCACCTGTGAAAATCCATGGATGATTACGAGTGCTTGCAAATAAATCTTCACCTTGTGAATAGTTGTCTGCTGGACTAATGACATGTAAAACATGCTGCATCAAGGTTGTCATAACATCTTGATGGCTTGTCATTCGATCAATAACCTGCGGCGTCATATTTGGCCAGTGTATCATTAATGGCACCTGTGACTGGCTTAAATTAAAGGTGGTCTTATCTGACAGCCATTGATTAATTTGCTTCTTATTATTGTCTTGATGATAGTTAGAAGTGACAACCACAACAGTATTATCTAGCACTTTGGTTTCTTGTAATGTCTTAAATATTGTCTCTAATTGATCATTTAATGTGGCACGTTGAGACGCATTATTGGTATGACCATTAATTTGTAAGAAGGAGAACCAAGGTGTTGTTTGGTTGTTTTTGACTAACCAATTACTCCAACTATCAATAGTGGCATTATTATTACCACTGCGTGACGTTGGGAGGGAGAAATCTGATAGCACAGCTTGTTTAAACAGTGGTGTTTGGAAACCATTCGTTGAAAACATGGCTAATTGATAGTTTCGATAACTTAACGCATCGAAAAGTGCAGAGTTCTTTCTGCTACTTAATACACTGTCTAAATAAGAAGGTGAAATACCATAAAATAGCCCAAATAATGCAGTATCATTATTAATACCTGATGAATAATGACGCGAAAAATAAAGGTTATTTTGTGCAAATTGTTGCAAGCTTGGCAATTCAGGCACTTCTTCAGTCCCTAAACCATCAACCACCACCACCAGCAAGTTATAAGAATAGGTATCCTTGGCATAGATTAACGGAGCAAGAGGATAGGTGATACCTTGTGCTGCTGGATTACCTTCACTGATAACACGTTGCTCATATTCTGATTGATTAATAAAACCGTGGCGCTCAAGGAATTTACGCGCTGTCATTGGATAGGATAACGGCAAATTAGCACGTTGCATGGTGATTGGGCGATAAAAGTTAGCGTCAGCCCAAATTGACATAGAGTGGGATACTATAAAGCAAGTAATAAAGACACCTGCTAATGGTTTACCCCAGCGTTGGCGGTTTAAACTGCGTAATTTTTGCCAACTCCATGTTGCAAAAAGCATTTCAATCAGAAAAATGATGGGGATGCCAATGAAAATAAGTTGCCATTCGCGCGCCATTTCACCTTCATCTGGGTTAATCACGAGATCCCAAACAAGTTGAGTCAAATGGAGTTGAAATTGCTGGTAAACGGCGATATCAAAAATAAGGATAGTTAATCCTGCACTGGCAAGGGCACAGGAAATAACTCTAAGTAGCCGTTGAGAAACAGCGACAAAGGTGAGAGGGAAAAGGATGAGTATATAGATAGCAAAGACAATAAAACTAAAATGTCCCATCCAACTCACAATAGCGTAAAAACGACCAGCAAAAGTTGCAGGCCAATCAGAAATAAACAGGTAACGGCTTCCAAGCAGTAAGCTTAGAATAATATTAAATAGCGCAAACCAGTGACCCCAACTGATCATTTGGGATACTTTTTCACGATAGGACTGAGGTCTCGTTACCATGTCTATAAATAATTTTTCTATGTTTATTAGTGAATATTGCCTTCATCAATTGAAGCACGCAATGCGTGAACAAAAGAGTCAGCAATCAGCATTCGTTGAGCAGGGGCAATACTTGTATTAATTAAGTTTGTCACCATGTTCCCCAACACCATCAAAGAAAGATCTGTAGGAGTATGATGTTTTTCAAGAACGCTGACAAGTTCTGCAAGTAATTGCTCAACTTGTTCATCACTATAACGGGATTTTTGTGGCATAAAATCTGAATTCCTACTAAATGAATAAAACGCTATATATTACCGTATTACTAGGGCTTTTTCCGCTATTAAATTAATTAATTTTCCCTTGATACTGAAAGTAGGGAGTGTTTGAATACGCGCACGAGAAAGAGACGCAATAGAAGAGGACGACCATGAGTCTAGATATTAACCAATTAGTTTTGCATCAACTTATTAAGCGAGATGAGCAGACATTAGAAGTTGTGCTACGTGATTCACTCTTAGAAATTGAACCTGTTGTTCAGGAAATGATTGAAGAGTTACATCGTGTATACAGTGCAAAAAGTAAAGCTTATGGTCTGTTTAATGAAGAAAGTGAATTAGCAGAAGCGCTGCGTTTACAACGTAAAGGTGAAGAGAACTTTTTAGGTTTTTCACGAGCAGCAACGGTGAGACTAAAAGATGAATTAGCAAAATACCCTTTTGCAGAAGGTGGTACCGTTCTATTTTGTCATTATCGCTATTTAGCGGTGGATTACCTTTTAATTGCTGTACTGAGTAGTTGTAACAGTATGTGGGTAAACGACAGTCTAGATGTGTCATCAACACGTTATTTAGATATTCCTCATGCAGATATTATTGCTCGTATCGATTTAACTGAGTGGGAAACCGCTCCCGACTCTTTACGTTATTTAACGTTTTTAAAAGGTCGAGTTGGACGTAAAGTCTCTGATTTCTTTATGGACTTTTTAGGTGCGCAAGAAGGTTTAAACGCCAAAGTTCAGAATAAAGGCTTATTACAAGCAGTTGATGATTTCTGCGAAGCTTCAGAAATGGGCAAACAAGAGCGTCAAACTTGTCGTGAGCAAGTATATAGCTACTGTAATGAGCAATTACAATCTGGCGAAGAAATTGCCTTAACGGAGCTTGCTGAAGAATTACCGTCTCTAGGCGACCAAAACTTCGCTCAATTTACTGAAGAAAAAGGCTATGAATTAGCTGAAACATTTCCAGCAGATCGCAGTACATTACGTCAACTGATGAAGTATTCAGGAAGTGGTGGTGGATTAACTGTGAATTTTGATGCGAAATTATTAGGGGAGAGAATATTCTGGGATCCAGCAACAGATACGCTCACCATTAAAGGAACACCACCTAATTTACGTGATCAGCTACAACGCAGAGCATCAGAAAAATAATTAAGTAGTAGAAACAAATAACGCCACATTAAGTGGCGTTATATGCTCGGCGTCCCGAAAAATAAAGCTCGAAGGGTGGCTTATTAAGCGCGCAGGAAGTCGATATGAGTAATTTTTGGCTTATACTCGTGACGTTGCACTGCTTTAACTTTAACTTTAGTTTCTTTGCCATCGATAACCAGGTTTACGAAATCTGAATAGAATTCTGATTTGTGTTCTTGGTTGATAACTTCGTTGTGATCTAAATCGATAGCGATTGGCTCTTCATTTCCGCCATAAACGATAGCAGGAAAACGGTTAGCCACACGCAGGCGGCGGCTCGCACCCTTACCCTGCTCTTTACGTACAGTTGCATTAATAGTTAACATCTTTTTTCTCTTATGAAAAAGAAAGAAAATACATACTTGTTACAGGCGACCCAGCAACAAGCTCGAGATTTGGTTTATCTAAAAATAGATAAAGCGGGGCGCATTTTAACGAAAAAGTCCTCTAACAGCAAATATAAATCCAGATTAATACAAGGTGTCTGCTTTTCGATAGCGGCCAGTATAGTCAAAAATCTTATTTCTTATCTTCCAGAAGCTCTCTTTTTTACCTTTATGAGCCACAATAAAGTCAGGGTGACGCAACAAATCAAATTGCTTAATAATATCGTTGGCATTATGCCAAACAAAAGGAACGCCTGGTGCGCGTTGATGTTCACGTAAAAATTTTAATTCAAATACTTTTCGTTGAGCGGGGGTTGTTAGTCGAAAACGTTCAGAGACGGAGGTGCCTTCTTCATCGTAATAATTAATTTCTAACCATTCACCTTTAACATCATTTCCCGATTTAAATTGCATTCCACCACAACGTAAGACTAATGCTCCTTTGAGTTTTAATGCTGCTTTGAGCATATCATCAGGATCAACTAAGATCTCATCACAATGAACACAGCGACGTGCTGCAATATCATTTTCCTCATTGCAATGAGGGCACAATTTAAAGCGAAAACGAAATTCACACTGTTGTTTTTGCCCTTGTTCATTGAGTTCCCAACCTTGGCAACGGCGACCATAATGTTCAATGATATCGCCATCAGCATCTACAATGCCCCAAAATGTGTTGGCAAATTGGCAAATAGGACAGAAAACTTGTACCGGCTTACTATTCGGATTGGGTTTTTTAGTACCGACTTCGGGTAGATAGAGATCGTGAGGGTTACCTGCATAATCTAAAATCAGGCATTCTGTTTTTCCTGCAAATAATCTTAATCCTCGTCCTACAATTTGCTGGTATAAACTAACAGACTCAGTGGGGCGTAAGATAGCGATTAAATCAACATGAGGTGCATCGAAACCTGTTGTTAGCACGGCAACATTAACCATATAACGTAATTGTTGCTGTTTAAAACGGGAAATAAGATAGTCACGTTCAGAAGAGGGGGTATCAGCACTGACTAATGCTGCTTCATCTTGTGGTAAAAGAGAAAGGATCTCTTTTGCATGTTCAACCGTTGCCGCAAATATCATTACACCTCGGCAACTTTGTGCATATTCAATAATTTGAGCAACAATATGAGGTGTGATGCGTTTTTGTCTCTTTATTTCTCGGTTTAGATCTTCTTCATTAAATATCCCATTTTGACTTGTTCTTACTTGGCTAAAGTCATATTGCAAAATAGGCATATCTAGGCGAGTTGGCGGAACTAAAAAATGATTGTTTATCATATAGCGTAAAGGCAATTCATAAATGCAATCACGAAAAAAGCAATCTTCATCACCTCTGATCATACCGTGATAATGATATTGATAAATCCAGCCTGTAGGTAAACGATAAGGTGTTGCAGTTAATCCTAAGATCCGTAATTGTGGATTAATGGATTGTAATTGTTTAATGACTTGCTGATATTGGCTATCTTCAGACAAACTAATGCGATGGCATTCATCAATAATAAGAAGAGAAAAAGTATCACTAAATTGCGATAAATTACGGGCAACAGATTGAACACTGCCGAAAACTACTTTTCCGCTACTCTCTTTTTGTTGTAAGCCCGCAGCAAAAATATCCGCAGATAGACCATAAGCCTCATATTTGCTATGGTTCTGCTCTACTAATTCTTTTACGTGTGCTAAAACCAAGACACGTCCGCGCGCTCTTTTAGCTAGTTCAGCAATCACTAAACTTTTTCCTGCGCCAGTAGGTAATACAATCACCGCAGGTGTATTGTGTTGGCGAAAATAAGAGATTGTCGCGTTAACAGCGTCAAGTTGATAAGGTCTGAGTGTAAAAGCCATAACTCTACATAAGAAATCAAACGGGGCGTCAGCGTAACATTTTTTTATAAGTAGCGCGAATAAGGGAGGAGTAAAGGGCGTGATAGTTTATTTATAAATTAATTAGTTGTTTTATTGTTAATATTCATTTTTAATAGATACCTCATATCAGATGGTATTCTTCCATTTTTCAGAGAAATTCATGCGATTAGATAAATTTTTGTCCCAGCAATTGGGTATTAGCCGTAGCTTGATCCTTCGTGAATTAAGAGCAGGGCTTGTAACAATTGATGGCGAAATGGTGAAAAGCGGTTCAACCAAAATTGCGCCAGAGCAAGAAGTAGCTTACGACGGTAATGTCTTAACTCAAATTTTAGGGCCTCGTTACTTTATGTTGAATAAGCCAATCGGCTATGTGTGTTCAACAGACGATCCTGTTAATCCAACTATTCTTTATTTTATTGATGAACCGTTGGCTCATAAGTTACATGCAGCTGGGCGTTTAGATATTGATACAACCGGGCTTGTTTTATTAACAGATAATGGTCAATGGTCACACCGTATTACGGCGCCAAAACATCACTGTGAGAAAACTTATTTGGTTACGCTAGAAGAGCCAATTGCAGAAGGTGTCGCTGAACAATTCCAAAAAGGTGTTCAACTTAACGGTGAAAAAGATCTAACAAAACCAGCCACGTTAGAAATTATTACACCAACAGAAGTCAAACTTACTATTAGTGAAGGTAAATACCACCAAGTAAAACGTATGTTTGCAGCAGTGGGTAATCATGTAAGTGCTTTACATCGTGAGCGTATTGGGGATATCTCATTAGATGAGACTTTAGCTGAGGGCGAATATCGTCCATTAACAGAAGAAGAGATCAACAGCATTCACCTACCTCAATAATTATTATTTATCCTGTCGTTTTTGGGAGTTTATCTGCGTGCAACAGCAACGTTCGTCGTACCTTAGTCTCATTTTAATACTGGGACTTATTTCCATGCTTATGCCATTGGCTATAGATATGTATTTGCCAAGTTTACCCACTATCGCGCAAGATTTTGGTGTGCCCAGTGGCAAAGTGCAAATGACATTAAGTATCTATATTTTTGGTTTTGCTATTGGGCAATTAGTCTATGGTCCTATGGCTGATAGTTTGGGACGTAAGCCTGTCATTTTGGGCGGCGTGATTGTTTTTGCTTTTGCCTCTAGTGCATGTGCATTATCTGAATCAATAGATATGCTAATTGGTATGCGTTTTTTACATGGTTTTGCAGCAGCTGCGGCAAGTGTTGTGATTAACGCATTGATGAGAGACATGTTCTCTAGAGATGATTTCTCTAGAAGTATGTCTTTTGTTGCACTTGTTATGACCATCGCACCTTTATTAGCGCCACTATTAGGTGCTTGGGTGATGAACTGGTTTTCATGGCATGCTATTTTTTGGAGTATTGCGATAGCTGCTGTGATTGCATCTGCATTAATTGCTTTTTATATTCCAGAAACCTTGCCAAAAGAGCGTCGTCAACGCTTTAGCTTAAGAGTGACATTTAGCCAATTTATTAGTCTGTTTAGAACACGTCGTGTCCTTTGTTATATTTTGGCTTCAGGATTTTCTTTTGCTGGCATGTTTTCATTCCTTAGTGCTGGCCCTTTTGTCTATATCGAATTACATGGCATTCCATTTGATCAGTTTGGATTATATTTTGGCTTTAATATCATCTTCTTAATTGTAATGACAAGCATCAATGGGCGATATGTTCGCCGATTTGGTGCATTGAAGATGTTGCGCCTAGGCTTAACGATTCAATGTGTTATGGGGATCTTTTTATTGCTGGTGGTCGCTTTTAATTTACATTTCTATTTCCTTGTTGTGGGTGTAGCAATGTATGTGGGTGGGATTGCGATGATAACATCGAATGCGATGGCTGTTATTCTTGATGACTATCCTCATATGGCGGGGACGGTTTCTTCTCTTGCTGGAACAGTTCGTTTTGGTGTAGGTGCTTTAGTAGGAACAGCTATTGCTATGTTACCAGCAAAATCAGAATGGCCAATGGTAAGCTCTATGGCATTTTGTGTATTGTTTGCTATGGGTTTCATCTTACTTGCACGTCGTTATAAATAAGAATATCACGCTATAAATAACAGAAATTTATAGCGTGCTCCTCTTTTTCTGCCTCTGTTTCCTCTAAAAACACCACATTTTCCTCTGCTGTATTTCATGAATCGTTTCAAATTAGTGTGATTTTTTGATTTGAATCAATACTTGATGTTGTTATTTTGTTAAATTGAGTAAAATTTATTTTAATAATCATCTATTATTGTTTTGTTGATATGAAGTATCGTGATAAAAATTGATGGATTGTTTTACTTGAATGCGTAATATTTTATACAATTATTTTATATGGTTGATAAAATGTTAAATAAATGAAAGAATAATTGAAGAGATTAAGCATCACAGGTATGAATACCTGTAAATACTAAACTAAATGAATGGTTTGATACGTCTCTTCGCTTTCTTGTAAAATAATTGTAACAATTGTATTCTATAGTTAACAAAGTTCTAATATGCGTGTGAGCAAGTCAGTTCAAACTCGTATTGATGATGTATTAAATTAACGTGTTGATGAAACAGGATTGATTTGTGGATAATGTACAACTTTCGGTAGTTCATAAGCTGCCGCTGAGTTATCGGTGGCTAGCAGGCTTTACGGGCACAAGAGTAGAAATACTGCCTGAAAATGATGCTGGAAAGCAAAATACGCTGATTGGCTTAAAGTTGTTAAGTCATGATGGTATGACACTGGGTGAAGCAATACAGAATTTGCGTCAGTATCTGAGTAATCTTCATATTGAGAGCGTTGTGATTGAATGGGATGGCGCTCCTTGCCTTTTCCTTCATAGTGACGATGAATGTGCTGCTTTATGTTGCTTAAAAAATGCTGGTGTCGCTATTGCTGAGCCATTCCCAACGGCATATTCTTATTTATAACACTTACTTAATGTTATAAAACCAACGAAGCCATTGTGTGGTTTAAGTATGATAAAGAATATAAAAAAAAGCCTCATTAATTAATGAGGCTTTTTTATTGCATTAAGATATAAGGGAATTAATTATCTTAATACATTTTGCGAAAGGTTGTTTTCAACAAGTGCGGCATCATTATTTTCTATAACACGTCTTGCTGCATAAAAACGTTTATTCCAGTAGGTATTAGACATTTCAGACACTGTTACACCATTGCTGGTGGATGCATGTACAAATTTATCATTACCGATGTAAATTCCAACATGGCGCATAGTACGGCCTGTTTTGAATAGAACGAGATCGCCTGCTTGTAATTTTGATTTATTAACCTGAGTACCAGAGAATTGTTGGTCTGAGGTTGAGCGAGGGAGTTCTACACCGAATTGGTCAATAAAGGTTCTTTGAACAAAGGCAGAACAATCGATGCCTTTTTTAGTGTCTCCACCTAAACGATAAGCGACGCCTTTCCAGTCTGCATATTGGTCAAGTATCTTAGATTTTATATCGAGATTCTTCACCAATGATTCAAATTCATCTTGTGATGCTTGGGAAATAGATGTGCTTGATGATGTATTAAGTGGGGTGGTGCTTGAATTCGCTAAGCGTGAATTTGCGTTCTGTGAGCTACATGCCGATAGCGTAGCTACAACAATGAACGCCGGTATGAGCTTAAGCATTCTCATATACGGTTTTGTTCTCATTGTGACAGATTTCCCTTACATCCTTACGTGCAGAAGT
Source organism: Proteus sp. G2618 (assembly GCF_009915995.1). Classification (NCBI taxonomy): domain Bacteria; kingdom Pseudomonadati; phylum Pseudomonadota; class Gammaproteobacteria; order Enterobacterales; family Morganellaceae; genus Proteus; species Proteus sp. G2618. Next base: position 188,466 of record NZ_JAABNI010000021.1, read on the forward strand.
GCACCTGAATTATTCACCAAATAACCAGAGAATATAGTGTAATTTAACTCTGGCAACCTTATTTCGCGAAAAACGTGCTCTAAAGCACGTAAATATCTACATTAAACAATAAATAATGAGGAAACCACAAAAGTGTACAGAAATAGGGACTAAATGGCGAGAGAAAAGAAGCTTAATTTACAAAACATTAGATAATAAAGTGCTAATACTTAAAATAGATCTCATTTTGTCATAATAATATCATTTAACTGTCAAAAAATGACCAAAAGAATAAGTGCAAATATCACACTTATTCTCTTTTAATTAATTAGGTGGGTTTTCTTTTTTATTTTTAAAAGGAAGGGTCTTTTCCAGTTTCCTAATAATAGCATCAGATAATGGTGTTATTAATAACCAACTTGTGGCGATCAACGTTAAAGAAACAGAGCCCACTAAGATATCAGAAGCCCAGTGTGCCCCCGCCATAACACGCGGTAGTGAGAATACAACGGTAATAAGAAGTGCGCATAAAAAAGAGCGAAACGATAGATAACGTAATATAAAACTACAAAAGATAAGTAGCATTAAGCCGTGATCACCAGGAAAGCTGTCACCCGAGGCATCTTTTGTCGGAATACCGGTCACAATACCTACCCTATGTACATTTTCAAAATGAAGTGTCGGACTGGGTCTTTCAATTGGAATATTTTGTCCAATTTGATTGATGAGTACGGCACTAATTACCATCACTAATCCTACAATTATAAGATGGCGTTTGCCCCTATAATCTTTCTTACGAAATGTATGGTAATAAAGTGCACCCATTGCCAATAAAATAACTAAATCAAACTTTCTGTTATTGATATAAGCAACAAAAGTCGCAAAAAAACTATCAGGTAACAGGTGCTGATTAAAAAAATAAAAAATCTGGGTATCAATTGATAGCCAGATTCCATGCTGTGCAGGAAGATACCAAGAGAGAAAAATAATTAATCCTGTGAGATTAAGTAAAAAAATAACAAGTGCTTTTTGGCGAAAATTAGAAAGTTTCATAGTAATAAAATGGCAAGTTTTAAGTTTTTTGTGATGCCTGTCACAAAAATTCAAAGTTTAATGATAGGACTATAGTCAAAATAAAAAAATATATCTTTGCAATTTATCGCTTAAGTGGATGTTATTTTTTTGTTTCTTTTTTGTTGTACCTCGTTAATCTCTACTTAACCTAAATTTTAGGTGTTTTTTTTCAATAGTCGTAATTTGAGTAATTTATAATTGTTTTCTATTCTTTAATTAAAGATAAAAGTTAAATAAAAAAAGTTACAGGCCGATATTAGTTATGTCTTTAATAACATATTGGCTTGTGACTCCTTACACTCCAATAACAAAGGAGATTCAAAATGAAAAAGATATATATTACAGCTATATGCTTATCTTTATTATTTAGCATTCCATCTTTTAGTAAAGAAAATAAAGTTATCGGCTCTGGAACTATCACTTTTGTTGGTGCAATTGTTGAGGGTAATTGTTTAATGGATACAGATAAAAACACTTTTAAAACAAGTTGTTGGAACGGTAGTGAAATGCAAGAATCTCAATATCAGTTAGAAAGGAATAAGCACTTTAGCTCTAAATTGATTAACAATAAAGGTTCTATGAATATTAAATGGATAAATGATCATTTAGCTATAATGAATGTTGTTTATAACTAAATTTTCATTTTTAAATAATAAAAATTATAGAGTTAATTAAATATTTTTTAATGCTTCTCTATAGTGTTATTTATTATTTTAAATATTTGGCTTAAGTTTAATCAACGTTGATTTCTTATTTATAAATATCGAGCGTTTATATTTGATAGACATCAAATATTCTTCTTATGTCTATATGAATGTCATATTTTATTGCTATGATGAAAATATGTCGGGTAGGTGTGATCCCCATACCTGCTAGCGCAAACAAGAAGTGAGGTCGTTATGAGAAAATATCTGACCGTAGTATGCAGTCTTCTCGTTTCCAGTTCGATATCATTGGCTTGGGCGTCTGATCCCATGCAAACAACAGGGCAGATTTATCTGCGGGGTGCGATTGTGGATCCTGCATGTGAAATGAATTTTACATTTGATAAAGCTGAATACCAATGTTACAAACACAACAAAGTGTTTACATCTACTCAACCCATCATTCCAGCGTCTTTTGATAAATCCCAACAAACTATTATTTTGCCTCAAGATATGGGTAAGGCTGAGATCCGTTGGATGGATGATACCCAAAAGAATGGTGTTATTGACGTTCAGTATTTTTAAGGCATCTGTGGGGAAATAGAAGTAGGTAGTAAAGATAAACAAGTCAAATAATCGTTTGTCACATTGGGTTTCTTTACGATTATCTGACCTATTTAAAGCAACATTAGCTATGCGCTAATGAGTAGAGTTTTTGACTGTTGATTAGTCAGCACGGCCCATATAGCGACGTTCAGCAATATGAATGCGAATTTTATCGCCAGTAGAAAGATATTCAGGAACCTGAATAACTAACCCTGTTGGTAATGTCGCAGGTTTAGTACGAGCACTTGCAGATGCGCCTTTAATACCTGGAACAGTTTCAACAATTTCCATATCAACAGTTTGTGGCAGTTCTAATGCTAAAACTTGACCATCCATTGTTAATACTTGCATTCCCGCTAAGCCTTCCTCAGGAATAAACAGTAATTCATCTTCGATTTGATCTTTTTTGAAGGTATATGGTGTGTAATCTTCATTATCCATAAAGATATACTCATCACCATCGATGTAAGAAAAGCTAACAGCACGACGTGTTAAGCTGATGGTATCAATCATATCATCGCCTTTAAAACGCTCTTCTACTTTCTGGCCTGTACGGATATCCGTAAAACGCATTTTGTACAGCGTACTTGCGCCACGAGCACTTGGTGCTTGGATGTCGATATCTTTTACCAGTAATAATTTGTTGTTATAACTAACAGCCATACCACGTTTAATTTCATTGGCTTTTGCCATATAAAACCTTCCATTAAATAACATTGACGATAATGGCGACAAAATTACTCGCAGTGCAGAAACTTGGCAAGTTATTCGCTCATTTTTTTATAAGATTTGATGAAAAAATAAAGCCAGCTCAAGTATGGGCTGGCTTTAGATATTAACTTTTAGAAAAGAAATTAACGGTAGATAGGAAGAAGATTAAAGTTCGCTAAAATATGTGCACTGGCATTGATAACACCAAATAAAATAACAAAACCAATCATAAACATACCACCAGGAGCTTTAAAACTTTGACTTTGATTACGTTCACGACTTGCTTTTGCCATTAATGCAGGGATAATCGCAGCCCAAATCGTTGCTGCAAGTCCTGCAAAACCAATGGCATATAAGAAACCATCAGGAAAAATGATTGCTAAAATAGTCGGTGGTATAAATGTGACTAATGCAGATTTAAATCGACCGCTTCTTGTATTTGAAAACTTAAAGAAGTCCGCTAAGTAATCGAATAATCCTAATGACACGCCTAAGAATGAACTTGCTAATGCCATATAAGAGAACAAGTCTAATAACATTGATACAGTGGCATTGGCGGTTGTTGAACGCATTTGTGCTAATAAGTTACCAATATTTCCACCATCAGCAATTACCTGCTTGAAACCTTCGCGAGGAATATTACCTTGTACAACAAACTGCCATAAAATATAAATCGCCAGTGAAATCAATGTGCCAATAAGCAAGCTTTTCATGACGGCTTTGCCATCTTTACGATAGTACGTTACTAAACCTGGAATATTGCCGTGATAACCAAACGAGGTTAGTAAATAAGGTAACGCAGCTAAAGCATAAGGTAAGTAACTCGCATTGTTTTCATTGGTATTAAATAACACAGGCATTTTTACTTCCGTAAATAAGCCACCAATGGCTAACACAAAGGCGATTACCATACCGCCAATTAAAATAGTGCTTAGTCTATCTACTGAACGTGTTGATAACCAAACAAAGAAAGCAACAATTAAGGCAAAGACTAAGCCGGCAATGGCTTGTGGTACGCTGATCATACCTGCAAAGTTTTGCACGATAATGGAACTGCCAGCAGAAATATAAGCGTAAGTTAAAATATAAAGAACAAACGCAATCGATAGTCCATTAATCGTACTCCAGCCTTTTCCTAATAAGTCTTTGGTAATGGTATGAAAGCTTGATCCCAAAGGATAATGAAGGTTTACTTCTAAGATCATTAACCCAGACATAAATAAACAAAACCAGGTGTAGATCAGAAGAAAAATAGAACCAGTAAACCAGACACCGGAAGTCACAATAGGAATGGAAAACATGCCTGCACCCACAGCGGTACCTGCAATGATCATTGCGCCACCAAGTACGGATGGACGCTTTGTTATTGACGTGACTTCTGACATAAGATGTCCTTATAAAATTGACTCAATGTACTAGCTTGATGGTGTAAAGAATACACGTTTGCTATAAAGGTGTAAATAGAGGTTATTGTGCTTTATAAAAGAAAAAAGTGAGTAAAAATAATACAGTAGAAAAAGGGGGTTATATAAATCAATGGATTAGTGTGAGAATTATTAGAAATGATAAAGAAACACAGCGATAAATAAGTGAAAATTTGCGCAGAAATAGATAATTCGAACATTATTCTGAACAAAAAAGATCCAGAATAATGAACGTGATAGGGTGTTTTTAATTAACCTTGATAAAACTGCTTACTTTTCCATAATGCAATAGAATTGCGACTAGCTTCGAAGTGTGGCTCAGGTAAATCATCTGGAGAACACCAGCGGATTTCAGAGCATTTATCTGGTTCCATCAATTTAGGCTCATCACCTTGGTGTTGTGCGATCATACAAATAGAGACAGTGTGTTTACCTTCTAACTGGTAAGTTTCTAGATTATTGCTAATACCAATCACTTGTGGTGCAGTGATCACAATCCCAATTTCTTCTTCTATTTCGCGAATAGCACATTGCTCAAAAGTTTCCCCTTCATCAACATGTCCACCAAAAATTGACCAATAAGGGGCATGTTTTCCACAACGTTTTCCTAATAATACTTCACCATTTTCATTAGTGATAATTACGCCAACGCCAACTACGACAGACATTTAAGACTCCTTTTTTTCTTTTTTATATAGTTATAGTTAATGTATGAAATAAGTCGCTTTTTACGGTCAATATTCTCCTTTGCGGGGGGATCGAGTGCAAGGATAAAAAAACAAATTCACTGAATAAAAGGTTAATTGATGCTATATATAGCACCCTAAATATTCATAATAAAAATGATTGGGGAGTGAAGGCATGAGTCGCCGTGTCGCTACGATCACCTTAAACCCTGCTTATGATCTTGTTGGCGCTTGTCCAGCTATTGATGTAGGTGGTGTTAATTTAGTCCAAACTGCTGGGCTTAATCCTGCGGGTAAAGGCAATAATGTCGCGAAAGTCTTACGTGATTTGGGCATTGATATTACTGTTAGCGGGTTTATGGGACGTGAAAATCAAGAAGAATTTCAGCACTTCTTTAGTGAAAATGGGATGGCTAACCGTTTTTATCTTGTGTCAGGACGAACACGTATTAATGTGAAGTTAACCGAAGGAAAAGGGCAAGTTACTGACTTTAATTTTTCAGGATTCACCGTATCAGAGCAAGATTGGCAGCGTTTTGCAACGGATTCACTTAATTGGCTTGGCCATTTCGATATGGTCGTTGTCAGTGGCAGTTTACCGAATGGCGTTGATCCTGAAGCTTTTACTCAATGGATGATTAAGCTAAGAAGATTATGTCCGTGCATTATTTTTGACAGCAGTCGTGATGCTTTAGTCGCAGGGCTAAAAGCAGCACCTTGGCTAATAAAACCTAACCATCGTGAATTAGAAGCGTGGGTAGGACATTCATTAACTGAAATGGCAGATATTATTAAAGCCGCTCATCAACTACGCGATAAAGGTATAGCACATGTCGTTATTTCACTGGGTGAAAGAGGGGCTTTATGGGTAAATGCATCTGGCGCATGGCTGGCAAATCCACCACATTGTGATGTGATAAGTACCGTTGGTGCTGGGGATTCGATGGTTGCTGGATTAGTGTATGGTTTATTAATGAGTCAAACGAGTGAGCATACTTTGCGTCTTGCAACTGCGGTTTCTGCGTTATCAGTCAGTCAGCCTGATGTAGGAATAAAAGACAGGAGTCAACTTGCTGAAATGATGACTAAGATAGAGCTAACACCGATTAAATAAGATAATTTGCGGTTTATTACTATAATAAAAAAACAATATAAAACGAAAACTGTAAAAAATGAAAATTGTATAAACCGCAAATCTTATTAATGCTGCTACTGTTTCTAGTGTTGTTGTGACTTTAGCCAAGCAATTTCGTCAGGCCAAATATCTGGGTTGATGGTTTCTAAAATCAGCGGAATACCATCAAAACGCTTATCTTGCATTATATAGCTAAAAGGGACTTTACCAATATTCCCTTCACCTAAACTGTGGTGACGGTCTACTCGACTGGCTAATTCGCTTTTTGCATCATTAAGGTGCATCGCTTTTAGGTATTGAAAACCGACAATCTTTTCAAATTCAGCAAATGTTTTTTCGCAATCTTCAATTGTTCTCAGATCATAACCGGCGGCGAAAGTGTGGCAAGTATCAATACAAACGCCTACACGAGATTTATCTTCTACCCCATCAATAATGGTGGCTAGATGTTCGAAACGATAACCTAAATTTGTACCTTGGCCTGCGGTATTTTCAATCACGGCAGTGACATTTTTAGTTTTTTCTAAAGTGATGTTAATTGATTGTGCTATTTTTTGTAGGCACTTATCAACATCAATTTTATTTAAATGGCTTCCCGGATGGAAATTAAGTAACTCAATACCCAGTTGTTCACAACGCTGCATTTCATCTAGAAATGCGTCTCTTGATTTTTCAAGAGCATCTTCTTCAGGGTGACCTAAATTAATGAGATAACTGTCATGGGGTAAAATTTGGGAGGGGCCGTAACCATAAAGTTCACAGTTCTTTTTAAATTTATCAATGACTTCTGCCGATAATGGTGCTGCTTTCCACTGGCGCTGATTCTTAGTAAAAAGGGCAAACGCAGTGGCTTTTATTTCATGTGCGCGTAATACCGCCTGATCGACGCCACCAGCAGCACTGACATGTGCGCCAACAAATTTCATTCTTTCTCTCCTTAGATTTATTTCACACCATGATAACAAACATACAGCGTATAACATCATATTGAGGTGATAAAAGCAAAAAAGCGCAACTAAAAATAGTTGCGCAATAATGAAAAGTACTTCTCAAGGCGAAATTTTAAGGGGGATTATTTATATCGATATTCCTATTAAGACATCAACACAGTCTGAATAAAGATATTAATTATCGCACCACCAAGGGTTAACCAGAAAAATAAGAATAACGCTAATAATAATGGTTTGACGCCTGCTTGTCGGATAGCGCTAATATGTGTTGTTAAACCTAATGCCACCATTGCCATTGCTAAGAGAATGGTATCAATAGTCACAATGTAACTAACAATAGACGCTGGAATTAAATTTAAAGAGTTAAAACCCGCCATTAAAATAAAGAATACGGCAAACCAAGGAATAGTAATTGGGCTTTTCTCAGTCGCTTGTGCACCATTGTTTGCCTTACTTTTCTTCTTACTTAAATAAGTTGAAAGAATAATTAAGAATGGTGCTAGCATCATTACGCGGATCATTTTACTAATAACCGCAGCATTTTCAGCATCAGGGCTAATTGAGTGTCCTACAGCGACGACTTGAGCGACTTCGTGAATAGTTGAGCCGGAGAAAATACCAAAGGTTTCTTCTGTAAAGGGTAACCAGCCTGCAAATGTATTTAAATGATAGAACCAAGGGTAAAGGAAAATACCGATAGTACCGAAAATCACAACAGTAGAAACCGCAACGGCAACTTGGCTTGCTTGTGCTTTAACAACAGGCTCTGTCGCCATAACAGCCGCAGCACCACAAATACTACTACCCGCACCAATCAAGATGACAGTTTGTTCATCTAAGCCGAAATATTTGCGTCCAATCCACATAGCGATAAGAAAAGTCGATGTCAGCATAATGGCATCTATAATTAAACCTGTTGCACCTACATCTGCAATTTGCTGAAAAGTCAGTCTAAAACCGTACAAAATAATACCTGTACGTAATAAATAGTGTTTAGCGAATTTGACACCTTCATCACTATAAGGCTTTGCAACAGGATAAAAGGTATTACCTACAATAATACCGAATAGGATCGCCAGCGTTAATGCGCCTAAACCCATGCTCGAAAACCAAGGAATATCACCAATATAAATAGCAAGCGCAGTTAATACGCCTGTTAATAATAAACCAGGAAGCCAGCGATAGACTGGAGTGAAATATTTTTTCGCCAATGTAATAGATTGACTTTGCTCTGACATAGAAAAACCTTGCTTATATGAATTTTGCATAAGCATATAACAAGCAATCTTATTTATTAAACTCATTATTTTTATAATAATAACCAGTAAAATCAATATAGGTGTATTTTCTTAAATGTACTTGGTATGTTACTGGTTTGTGGATAGTATGTTATTACAATGACAGTTCAAAGGTGGAATGGATATGCGAATTACGTTGCGGCAACTGGAAGTCTTTACTGAAGTTCTCAAGAGTGGTTCTACAACGCAAGCATCACAACAGCTTGCTTTATCTCAATCTGCTGTCAGTGCTTCTTTAACTGATCTAGAAAGCCAACTCGGTGTGCAGCTTTTTGATAGAGTGGGAAAACGGCTTGTCACAAATGAGCATGGACGATTACTTTATCCCAGAGCATTATCTTTACTCGAACGAGCAACTGAAGTTGAGCAATTATTCCAAGCTGGGAATGGTGCTTTGCGCATCGCTGCAAGTACAACAATAGGTAATTATATTCTTCCTCAAATGCTGGGGAATTTTCATCGTAATTATCCTGATATTCCGCTAGAAATGAGTATTGGAAATACCGAAGAAGTCGTTAAGTTAGTGAGCGAATTCCGTGTTGATTTAGGGCTAATTGAAGGTGCTTGTCAAAGTTCCGAACTGATTAGCCAGAAATGGCTTTTAGATGAAATGGTTATTTTTTGTTCACCCGATCATCCGTTAGCTAAAGCATCAAAAGTGACTTTAACTGATTTGCAGTCAGCCCCTTGGATTTTACGAGAAAATGGTTCAGGAACTCGAGATGTGCTTAACCATCTTCTATTTGCTTCTTTACCAGGTTATCGCATTGAAATGGAATTAGGTAATTCAGAAGCAATAAAACATGCCGTTATGTATGAAATGGGGATCAGCTGTTTATCTCGCCGAGTGATTGAAGAGCAGATTAATAATGGCTCATTAAAAGAGATAAAAGTAGAAGGGTTGGCATTACAACGTACCCTATATCTGGTTTATCATCGCCAAAAACATGTCTCTGATGCACTGAAAAAACTCCTGACATATTGTAATGCTGAACACTTAATCGGCAATTTTTCATAAATTGCTAATAATTGGCGCCCGATCATGAAGGTATCTTATAATCCTAGATCCTTGCTATTCACGAACGACAGATTTGCTACAATCCTCGTTAGAAAAGTGAATATAAAAGTGGAATGTTATGTCAGAACAACAAAATAGTACTGCTGATTCGGGCGCAGTACGCACTTTGCGCCGAGAGTTAAAAGCGCGACATTTAGCGATGATCGCTATTGGTGGTTCAATTGGTACAGGACTTTTTGTCGCATCTGGTGCAACTGTTGCTCAAGCAGGGCCGGGTGGGGCATTACTCTCTTATGCATTAATTGGACTAATGGTCTATTTTCTAATGACAAGTCTTGGGGAATTAGCCGCATTTATGCCTGTTTCCGGCTCATTCTCAACATACGGCTCTAAGTATGTAGAAGAAGGTTTTGGCTTCGCATTAGGCTGGAACTATTGGTATAACTGGGCAGTTACAATTGCTGTTGACCTTGTTGCTGCACAATTAGTGATGCTCTATTGGTTCCCTGATGTTGATGGTTGGATCTGGAGTGCTTTATTCCTTGGTGTTATTTTCTTACTCAACTATATCTCTGTAAAAGGGTTTGGTGAGGCAGAATATTGGTTCTCTTTGATCAAAGTTTCCACAGTAATTATCTTTATTATTGTGGGTATTGCGATGATCACTGGCATTATGAAAGGTGCCGAAAACGCAGGTTGGCATAATTGGGAAATTGGTGATGCACCTTTTGCGGGTGGATTTGCTGCCATGATTGGTGTTGCCATGATTGTTGGTTTCTCATTCCAAGGTACAGAATTAATTGGTATTGCAGCGGGTGAATCTAAAGATCCAGCTAAAAATATTCCCAAAGCTGTACGTAAAGTGTTCTGGCGTATCTTACTGTTTTATATCTTCGCGATTTTAATTATTAGCTTAATTATCCCTTACACTGATCCTAATTTACTGCGTAATGATGTAGGTGATATTAGCGTTAGTCCATTTACACTAGTCTTTAAAAATGCGGGATTATTATCTGCAGCAGCTATCATGAATGCAGTTATCTTAACGGCAGTACTTTCTGCTGGTAACTCAGGCATGTATGCATCAACGCGTATGCTGTTTACATTAGCAAGAGAAGGCAAAGCACCAAAATGCTTTGGTAAATTGTCTAAAAATGGTGTGCCACGCAATGCGCTTTATGCGACAACGGTTGTTGCTGGCCTATGTTTCCTAAGTTCAATGTACGGAAACCAAACTGTTTACTTGTGGTTATTGAATACCTCAGGAATGACTGGTTTTATTGCATGGTTAGGTATTGCGATTAGCCACTATCGTTTCCGTAAAGGTTATGTTGCACAAGGTCATGATTTAAATGACTTACCTTATCGCTCCGGCTTCTTCCCAATTGGTCCTATTTTTGCCTTTATATTGTGTTTAATTATTACATTAGGTCAAAATTACCAAGCTTTCTTAGAAGATACGATTGATTGGTATGGTGCAATTGCAACCTATATTGGTATCCCATTATTCTTATTAATTTGGTTTACTTATAAGATTGTGAAGAAAACCCGCTTTATTCGTTATAACGAAATGGAATTTCCAACACATATTGCGAATAAAAAATAACCTATAAATCAAGCTATTAAAACGTCCGTTTTTGTGATTGAGATCACTGTAAAATGGGCGTTTTTTTATATTTTGACCTTTCAATTATAAAAAACATGCAAAAACTTTAATTATATCAGTAATCGCATTGATAATTATTATTATTTGCTTTATTGTTAGCACACGATTTATTTGCTGAAAAATAAAATAATGGCGCTATTAGTTGTAAATAATATGCTTAATGTAATGAGTCTGATAATAATTAGCCCTTCTAGTGCTCAATATAGCCAACCAACAGTTTATCGCAATATAATAAATTACACAGCGAATGTGATTCACCGTATAATAATTTGGCGACTCACTTCTTTGTTGAATAATTTGTCTCAAATTAATTATTGGTTTTTTGTACATAAAAAACAGTTGATGGGTTGTACGGTATGTTTTTGCTTACTTAATGGGTTGGTAAGAACAGAACAACGCAGAAAAAAAACTAGGTACAACAATTGATATGAGCATTATGTCAGAGAGACTCGCCACACAAGAGCATGAAAAGAATGCATCAGATAATGTGAAAGCCCATTATCGAAGAATGATGAATAAACGCATGCTATGGTTAGGAGTTATCGTTTTAATTATTTGTGGTTCAGTGGTGTTAGATTTCACCATGGGGCCTTCTGGTTTATCGCTTGATAAACTATTAACAACCCTTTTTCAGCCTGAACTTGTTGATGCGGGTTCTCGAGTGATTGTATGGGATATCCGCTTACCTTATGCCTTAATGGCGGTTGTGGTAGGGATGTCGCTAGGATTAGCGGGTGCAGAAATGCAAACGATCTTAAACAACCCGTTAGCAAGTCCATTCACATTGGGGTTATCAAATGCCGCTTCATTTGGTGCTGCATTGGCGATTGTTTTAGGTATTGGTATTCCCGGCATTCCTGACCAATGGTTTATTTCGGCTAATGCGTTTCTCTTTGCATTATTATCAGCCTTATTATTAGACGGAATAACTCGCTGGACACGTGTTCCAACATCTGGCGTTGTACTGTTTGGTATAGCTATGGTATTTACCTTTAATGCATTAGTCTCAATGATGCAATTTATTGCGACAGAAGACACGCTCCAAGGTCTAGTTTTCTGGACTATGGGAAGTTTAGCGCGTGCAACATGGGTAAAACTCGGTGTTATGGCGGGTGCTTTTGTGGTCATTATGGTGATTTCATGGATGAGCTCATGGAAATTAACTGCATTGCGATTAGGTGAAGATAGAGCGATTAGCTTTGGTATTGATGTAAAGCGTTTAAGATTAGGTTCATTACTGCGTATTAGTATTTTAACAGCGCTTGCAGTTGCCTTTGTTGGGCCCATTGCCTTTATTGGTTTGGTTGCACCTCACATTGCTCGCATGATGTTTGGTGAAGATCATCGATTCTATTTACCAGCAAGTGCATTAATTGGCGCTTTAATTTTATCATTGGCATCAATTGCTTCTAAAAATTTAATACCGGGTGTCATTATTCCTGTAGGTATTGTGACATCGCTGGTGGGCGTGCCATTTTTCCTCAGTATGATTTTACGTCATAGGGGGAATATCTAATGATGGAAGGATTAAAGATCCAAGATTTTAGTGCTGGATATGCTAAACATCTTATCATTAAGGCACTGGATGTAGAGCCATTACCAAAAGGAAAGGTCACTGTATTATTGGGACCAAATGGTAGCGGAAAATCAACATTATTAAGGGCGCTGGCGGGATTAAATAAATCATCAGGTGTTGTCAGTTTAGATGGCAACGATCTTGCGTCGATGAATTTTGCACAACGTGCCCAAAATGTGGTCTATTTGCCACAAACATTACCAGCAGGTGTTCATTTACATGTTTTAGAATCCATTATTGTGGCGCAGCGAGCTTCAGGTGGATTACATAATGAACATAGTGAAGCTCAGGTAATGCACTTATTACGCCAATTAGGTATCGAGCATTTAGCATTACGATATTTAGATGAATTATCGGGTGGTCAAAAACAATTAGTTGGGCTTGCTCAATCATTAATTAGACAACCCTCTCTATTATTATTGGATGAGCCATTAAGTGCGCTGGATCTTAATTACCAATACCATGTAATGGATTTAGTCGCTAAAGAAACGCACCGTAGAAATATTATTACTGTTGTTGTTGTTCACGATATTAATATCGCCTTACGGCATGGCGAACATGTATTAATGTTAAAGCAAGGACAATTAATTGCACAGGGCGTGCCAGGTAAGGTTATCACGGCACAAAGCCTTGCTGATGTTTATGGTGTTCAAGGCAGATTGGAATATTGTTCACAAGGAATACCTCAAATTATTATTGATGGTTTAGTGGATAAAATATAGAGAAGTAAAATAGAAAGAGAAAAGAAATAAATATAGGGATGCAGTAAATAGGGATATTAAAATAACTAAGGGTAATTAAATTTATTTACTACCCTAATTTCTGAGCAATTGTCGATACATCCATCTATATAAAACTTAAAGAATATATGTTCTTGGAGAATCGGGAATGGTAGTGTTAAATAAAAATAAAATCGCACTTGGCGTTGTTGCTGCTATTGCATCAAGTTTTGTTATGACTGCATCAGCAGAAAATGTAGAAAAACTGCTTGTAACAACCGCTTCAGGGTTTAAACAAACCGTTGAAGATGCACCTGCATCGGTTTCTGTTCTCACTCGTGAACAATTAGAAACCAAATCTTACCGTGATGTGACTGACGCATTAAAAGATGTACCCGGCGTATTAGTAACAGGCGGTGGAAGTAGTTCTGATATCAGTATTCGTGGTATGGATCCAAAATATACCATGATCTTGGTTGATGGTAAGCGTGTTGCATCGCGTGAAACGCGTCCTAATAGTGATAACTCTGGTATTGAACAAGGTTGGTTACCGCCTTTACCTGCTATCGAACGTATTGAAGTTGTACGTGGACCAATGTCTTCTTTATATGGTTCAGATGCAATGGGGGGGGTTATCAATATTATTACTCGTAAAGCGCAAAAAGAGTGGAACTTTAGCTTACGTGGAGATAGTACTATCACAGAGCGTAAAGACTCAGGTAATACTAATCAAGGTAGTTTTTACGCCGCAGGTCCATTAATTGATAATGTCTTAGGCTTGAAAATTCAAGGTCAATATTCACATCGTAGTGAAGATAAAATTGTGAATGGTTATAACCGTCAAATTACGGCATCAGGCGGTGGTACATTAAGTTGGACACCTGATGAGCAAAATACGATTGATTTTGAATTTAAAAAAGATAACCAACATCGTGACTCACGAGTTTGGCATTCAAAATCAGGGTTACCTAGCCGAGGTAAAACACCTGAAAGCAGCTTTACTGATTATGAGCTAACCCATTATGCGTTAACTCATGATGGTGTTTATGATTTTGGTACGATGAATACGTATGTTCAGCGTGATGAAAGCCGTAACCCATCTCGTAAAATGGATTATGACGACACAACAGTGCGTAATCAAACCGTCTTTATGTTAGGTGACCATACATTAAGTGTGGGAGCGCAATATCGTTATGAAGAGCTAAAAGACGAAGGTAATAAGATTAAAGGTGGTAATAAGCTAGATCGTTATAGTTGGGCATTATTTGCTGAAGATGAATGGGCAATGACTAACGATTTTGCCTTAACGGGTGGCTTACGTATGGATAAAGATGAGAACTTTGGTACTCACTGGACACCTAGAGTATACGGTGTATGGCATCTTGCTGATGAGTGGACATTAAAAGGTGGAGTATCTACCGGTTATCGTTCACCAGATCTACGTCAAGCAACGGCATCATGGGGTCAAGGTACGGGTGGCGGTAATTATGATGCTGTTATTTATGGTAACCCAAGTTTGAAACCTGAAAAATCAGTCACTGAAGAAATTTCAATTATCTGGGATAACCGTGAAAATCTGACGGCAAGTTTAGGTCTTTTTAATACCGACTTTAAAGATAAGATTATGGAAGATCGCCGTTGTGACAGCCGTACAAATAAAGACGGTTCTAAAATGACGGATCTTCGTGACTGTACATTAGCAGACGGTGTTGGCAATAATGGGAAACCTTATGACTTTGTTAGTGATAGAACTAACGTAGATAAAGCGAATATGCGTGGTATTGAGGCGACCTTTAACTGGACAATATCACCAGAGTGGAATTTAGCGGCTAACTACACCTTTACGGACACTGAACAAAAAAGCGGTGATTTCAAAGGTAAGCCATTAAATAAACAACCACGTCATATGGCTAACGCGACCTTAAATTGGGAAACAATGCCAGAAATGGAAACGTGGGCACGTATTAACTTCCGTGGTAAAACCTCTGATTACTTATCACGTACTTCTATGTCACATGGCACGCCTTCTTATGCGTTTGTTGATATTGGTACCAGCTACAGTTTAACCAAGCAACTAAATGTTATTGGTGGTGTTTATAACGTGTTAGATCGCCGTATTGACCAAGAACATTTTAATACTACTTTAGAAGGCCGTCGTTACAACATTGGTTTGAACTATAACTTCTAATTTATTACCCTCAGTTTGTGTCATTAAGACTCCACTTGTGGAGTCTTTTTTTATCTCTAATTTTTTTGATTTGTTCAAAATTAGTACTGGAAAATTTAAATATTGAGATCTATATTTAGCTCAATAATTCATCTTATTCATCGTTTTATTCTGAGTATTAGATTGTTATTTCTACTTAGTATCTGCCGTTTTTTTCTTAATTTATTCTCTTACTTTTTATTTATATAGAACAGGCTGTTAAAAAATAGACATTTTTTATTAAAAGTCTACTTTTTAGAGTAAAAAAAAGTATGAGTTAACAATTTCTTAGCATTAATCTTATTAATATATTTTAAATGCTTTATTTTGATATTCTATTGATGATATAAATTTTGCTATAAGATTTAATTCTTATTTATCAATATATTATGCCTTTCTCCCTTTCAGTGTAGTAAAGGTTTTTGAAATGTTTAAAGCTTAAGAATTGTGATAAAAGCACAATTCTTGTTAATAAAATGTAGCGCTGAATGTTGACTTAGTTTACGAATTGAAAAGATCGTAAAAAAAGGGGGCTTTTTGATGAAAATGTATTGCTATTTAAGTCTGAGACGTGCAAAATGCGCCCACTAAAAATATGACTGATGCGTTTAAAGTGCATCGGTTTTTTTTTGCATTTTTACTTATTACTACACCAAGAGGTCAGATTCATTTGAGTCTGAATAGATAACATAATTTGATTAGCAGCCAGCCCCTTAGAGAAAGGGTTGTCATGATAGAGGAATGCTAATATGGTACATTTATTCTCTTTCGCAGTTGGGCCTAACGGCACTGCGGGCAATGATGACTACGGAGCACGGCGTCTCCTAAACACATACACATCCTTAAAAACTTCATTCTATTCTGTTTATAGGCAGATGCGAAGTCTTCCCAGTAACTGTCGGTTGAGTTTATCTAATACTCAAGCCGAGGTTATGGGAGGGTTCGCTAATGTCAGATAACGTCATCTCCTCTATCGGCACTAACCAAACTGGTGCTAACAATCGAGTTCAACTACGTAAAACCTTGACGCTAATGCAGGTAGTCATGATGGGGCTTGCTTTTTTACAGCCTATGACTATTTTCGATACATTTGGTATCGTTTCTGGCATTACCAATGGCCACGTAGCAACATCGTATGCGATTGCATTGATTGCAATTTTATTTACAGCTGTAAGCTATGGAAAATTAGTTAAGCGTTTTCCTTCAGCTGGCTCTGCGTATACTTATGCTCAAAAATCCATGAGCCCTCATGTTGGCTTTATGGTAGGTTGGTCATCTTTACTCGACTATTTATTTATGCCAATGATCAATATTTTATTGGCGAAAATCTATTTACAAGCAATATTCCCGGGCGTTGAACCGTGGATCTTTGTATTTGGCTTAGTGGCTTTAATGACGTTCTTTAACCTACGTGGTATTAACGTTGTTGCTAACTTAAATACAGCAATTGTTATTGTACAAGTTGCAGTAATGGTTGTGTTTGTTGGATTACTTATTCACGGTGTATATAACGGAGAAGGCGCAGGGGAGTTATGGACCTTTAGACCGTTTGTTTCTGTTGATGCTGAAGTTATACCGATGATAACTGGAGCGACAATACTCTGTTTCTCATTCTTAGGTTTTGACGGTATCAGTACATTATCAGAAGAGACACCAAATGCAGGTAAAGTTATCCCTAAAGCGATTTTCTTAACTGCGCTGATTGGTGGGATTATCTTTATTGCTGTTTCTTACTTTTTACAATTGTATTTCCCAGATATTTCACGATTCAAGAACCCAGAAGAGTCACAACCTGAAATAATGCTGTATGTTGCTGGTGCTTTATTCCAGTCGATTATTTTAGTGTTCTCATGTGTGACTGTATTAGCATCTGGTATGGCGGCTCACGCAGGTGTTGCGCGTTTACTTTATGTTATGGGTCGTGATGGCGTATTCCCAGAGAAGACATTTGGTTACGTACATCCTAAATGGCGTACACCAGCTTTTAACGTGCTATTGGTGGGTTTTTTAGCGTTAGGTGCCGTGTTCTTTGACTTAGTGACTGCAACTGCATTAATTAACTTTGGTGCGTTAGTTGCGTTTACTTTCGTGAATCTGTCTGTTATTTCACAGTTCTATATTCGCGAGCGCCGCAATAAAGGATTAATGGATCATATTAATTACCTGATATTACCTATCATTGGTGCAGCGACAATGGGTGTCTTGTGGATAAACCTTGAACCAGGTTCTATGGAATTAGGCCTTGTCTGGGGGGCAATTGGTATACTTTATATGGTGTGGATCACACGTCGATTCCGTCGTCCAATGCCACAGATGCCAGAGAAGTAATACCCTAAAAATTGTCATAATGATAAATAAAATGGCCTCAGCAATGAGGCCATTTTTTTACATTGAATAAACAGTATTAGAATCAAGCTGGATAATAAATAACCAACCAATTAATTGCACACAATAAAACTAAGGATATTTACTTGTTTAAATAAAAAATTAAAAATAATTTTATGTGGGATTTAGGTTTATTCTTAAGTACTAACACTTAAGTTAATTTACCTACTTAAGTTAAATTAAATACTTTTTTATCTTGGTTTTAATTCATATATATATATGAAAAACAAAATTTATATATCAAAAATATATTTTTTTATTTTTTAAGTATTATATTGATGCTCAATTAAAGATTAGCAAAATATCCTAAAAATAAAGAAAACACTTTATAAATAAAGTGTTTTAAATAATTATCATTATGCAATTTAAACTTACTTTATGAGTAAATTTTTGATTGTTGTGCTACTCTTTAATTAGGATTAGAAAATATATTTTCTTAATTAACATCTAATTAAGATGATTAAGAGAATAATACTAATTCCAATAGGCGATTTATTTAAAAACGAAAGGTAACAATATGTCTTTAATTAAGAAAGTTGCTCCGTTTATCGTGTTATCTGGATTTATGGTTGCAGGTAATGCTTTTGCTGCAACACAGGGTACAACGGTGTCATTCGAAGCATTAATTCGTGCCGCAAGTTGTGATGTTTCTTCAACAACAGAAGGTTCTAGAATTGATTGGGGAACCTTCACAAGTGATGAAGTGACTGGCAAAAACGTCGGTGATCAATTAGGAGATAACAAGACGTTTAATTTAGAGCTTTCTAATTGTACAGCAGCATTAGCAGCTGATGGAACAATCAATCTTTATGCTCGTGGTAATAAATCAAACTTTGATTCTGAAATGTTTGCTAACGCAACAGCAGCTTCTTTAGCTGTAAAATTGTCAGCAACAGCAAGTAATACTTTAGTTAAACCAAATGTTGAAACAGGTCTGACATTAGGACAAGAGATCATTAAAGACGGCACTGGTCGTATTCCGATGACTGCTGGTCTATATTTAACAAATGGTGCAGTAACAAGTGATGAATTAAAAGTACCAGTTACTTTTACTGTTGCTTATAACTAATATTACTTAATTTTTAGAGGCTCTACCTAATAGAGCCTCTCATTAAAGAAGAAATATAATGATTAAAATTACAAATAGAATAAGAAAATTTTTTGTTATTTTACTAATGATTATATCTCCATTTGCTTATTCTAAAGGAGTGGGTTTAAACGCTACACGTATTATTTATCCTGAGGGTGAGAATAGTGTAGGTGTTATCGTTCGTAATGAAGAACCAAAAATAAATTATTTGGTACAAGCCTATATTACTTCTGATGAAAACCCAATTGTATTTCAAGTCACTCCACCTCTTTTTAGAATTAATAATTTATCAAGGCATGAAGTGAAAATTTATGCCATGAGTAATTCTTTACCGAAAGATAGAGAAAGTATCTTTTATTTTCATGCAAAGATGATCCCTGGACAAAACAATAATTCTGACACAGCGGGCCTAAGTGTAGGATTTGATAATGTCATAAAGCTTTTCTACCGACCTAAAAACTTACCGATGACATCAGAGGATGCGCAAAAGAAATTAAGATTTAGTGTGGAAGGAAAACAATTAAAGGTAGTCAATAATTCCCCTTATTACATCAATTTTGCTGGATTCTCTGTCAACAATATAAAGCTAGATGTTAGTTTGGCCAATAACAATGCCATGATAGCGCCTTATAGTTCGATAAAATATGCCTTACCTACAGGCGTAACTAAAGGAAGTGTTCAATGGCGTACAATAGATGATTTAGGTGGATTTAATGAACATAAAGCCACATTTTAAACCAATTGTATTGGGCGCATTATTAACCTGTATCTCTTTTTATGGATATAGCGCTGTTGATGACTCTGCGGTTGTAATAGTAAAAGGCTCAGTAACAAAAGGAACGTGTGCTTTTACTTTATCAGACCAAGCGGTGAAATTTTCTCAATCAACATTAATGCAAAATGTTGATGAAATAGGTGTAAAAAAGGAAAACAAAATACCTTTTTCAGTTAATTATCTTTGCCAAGATTATGTTGATGAAACACCTGATATGGAAGTTGTTATAAAAGCGGGATCAGGAACACAAATTGCAAATAACAAAATATCGCCAGTGAATAATCCAACTAATGCGAGTTTTGCTCTATACGATTGTAAAGGTGATCATTGTTCTTTAGTTAATTTTAATGCTGGGACAAGTTCTGTTTATATCACAACAGGAAATGGTAATAAAAATAAAGACTTTGAAGTCGAGCTCGTTAAGAAAGACAGTTCGGCTGTTAATCCGGGTACGCTAAAAGCAATATTAGCATTAACACTTATACAACCTTGAGAAAGTAAATATGAATATATTTCTATTGAAAAGGAGTTTGTTAAGTTTATTTATTACACCAGCACTATTTATTAGTTTCAGTGCTCAAAGTGTTGAATTTGATTTTAAAGTGACGATTGATAAACAGACCTGTAAGCTCTCAGTTTCAGGAACAAGTAACAATGAAGTTGATTTTGGTAGTATTCAATCGAATAAAATTAAAAATAATCTTATAGAACCTATTCCGATAAAGGTATTACTGAGTGACTGTAAAACGAATGACTTTTTTGATACTTATGTGACGATGAAGGCAAAAAGTACTTTAAATACAATTACTTTTAATGATGATCTCAATAAAAGTTTTGGTATCAGAGTATCAAGTAAAAATAATGTTGCTCAATCTAATACTAATACGGATTTTTTTAAATCTGAAGATACGGTTTGGAATAACATAAGTAAAGATAAATTAGAAAAAACACTCTATACCTATGTCAAATGCAAAGATCCCACAGCTTGTGATCCCGAATCTGGGGAGTTTTCGGCAACGTTAACTTTTTCGTATATCGTTGATTAAGATATTATATGAATAATTTTATTATAAAAGTTTCCATTATTTTAATATTAGTTTTTAGTTATTTTAATGCTAACGCTCAAGGGGTTAGTTTAGGCAAAACACGCGTTATTTTTTCTGAAGGTAGTTCAAGTGAAAGTGTATATATTTCTAATGATGATAATCAACCTTATTTAATACAAGCTGGCATTACTGAATATATTGATGGAAACTTGTCATCTAATTTTATCGTTACTCCTCCTGTGTTTCGTTTAGAAAACAAGAGCGTATCATCTTTACGTATTTTATTAAAAGATATTCAAGATTTACCCAATGACAAAGAATCACTCTTTTATTTGAATACAAAAATTATACCTTCTACTAAACGACCTAATGAAAGTGAATTACAGGAATCAAAATTAGTATTAATAACTAATTTTGTTATTAAAGTAATTTATCGACCTGAAAATATAGCAAGACCTTCAGAACAAGATTACAAAAAAATCCTTATTAAAGAACAGGAAGGAAAGTATTTTTTAGATAATCCAACTCCATATTATATGACATTAACATCAATTAAATTTAATAATGAAAAATATAATAAAACTTTATTGTTAGCACCTTATAGCAAAACTGAATTGATAGAAGTATCAATAAAAGAAGCTAGTTGGCATGTAATTAACGACTATGGTGAATTATCAAAAGAATTAAAATATAAGGACTAATGAAATGAACGTTTTAAATAGTCGTGCTTTTTCTATTACTACTTTTATATTAGGTTTTTTTTATTGCCAATTAGCATGGGCTGCTAATAATGCATTTGAATTTTCATTACAAAGAATGACATATAATGAAGGCAGTAAAAGCATTTCTATCGGTTTAAGAAATAATGAAAAAAAAGCGTATCTCGTTCAAGCGAGTATGAGATGGTTAGATGAATCTACGGGGTTACAATTAATTGATAAAAAAGAGAACCCTCCTTTTATTTTAACACCATTATTACAAAAAATAGAGCCTGAAGAATACTATGAGTGGGTGATTAAGTTTACTGGCTCAGAAAGTGCATTACCAACAGATAGAGAGAGTGTTTATATTTCTCAATTTCGATTAATACCATCTACATCTGAAGAAACTCCAAATGTGCAGATGAACTTTATTAGAGCATTAAACTTTAAAGTCTATTATCGGCCAAAATCTCTTGAAGGTATAAAAATAAAAGATGCAGAAAAAAAATTATCATTATCAATTGATGGTAATAAGATAATTGCTAAAAATGATTCACCTATTTATTTGGCTTTTAACACAATAAAAATAAATGGAAAAGAGATCGAGCTGCAAGAGTTATCGAAAAATGTACCTCCATTTGGTACACAAGAATACTTATTTTTTAATAAAAAAAATGTTACATCTATTCATTGGCAAGTATTAGATGAGTTTATGTTCCCATTAGATGAAAAAATGAAAACAGTAAATTAATAAATTTATAAAAATATATGTTTTTATAAAGCTAAAGGTTAAGAGTGTAAAAATGAATAAATCAATGACAATGTTTAGATACAGTTTTTTTACATCACTTATTTTGTTCTCATTTAATTCTTTTGCAGAGGATTATTTTGATCCTGCATTACTTGATGGGCAATTAGGTGCATCTGCAAATGAAATTGATTTAAGCCAATTTTCACAAAAAGATGCGTTACCTGAAGGTAAAATATCTTTGTTAGTTTATGTCAATACTAATAATAATGGTGAGTTCATTATTAATTTGGTAAAAGGGCCTAATAATAAAGTGGTGCCTGAAATAACACGAGAATTATTAGATAAATTAGGTGTTAATACGAAGGTGGTACCTAAGTTAAATATGTTAAAAAGCGATCAGGTGATTTATGATATTAATGAATATATTCCTGATGCATTAATAAAAGTAAATTTAGCAGAATTAAAACTAATCACTAGTTTTCCTCAAATTGTTATGTCCAATGATGTTGTTGGCTATATTGATCCCGCCTCTTTTGATAGTGGTGTTTCTGCCATGTTTATCAATTATATGTTTAGTGGAGGACATTCTTCTAACGATAGCCATTTTGATAAAGTTAATAATAATGGAAAACAAAAAAATGATAATTTCTTTGCTCAACTAAGAGCCGGTTTTAATCTTTATGATTGGCGTTTACGTTCGACAATGACACAGACGTATACCCGAAATTCAAATAATGTAGAGACTCAAAGTAATAATAGTAATAAATTTTCTAATACATATCTTTCTCGTAATCTTTATTCTTTACGATCGGAATTTATTATTGGTGAAACTACAACCGGAAATGATGTCTTTGATAGTATACCAATGAAAGGTATGCGTTTAGTTTCTAACGAACAGATGTTGCCAGCGAGTCAACAAGGTTTTGCGCCAGATGTGAGTGGGATTGCTCAATCTAATGCCCAAATTACTATCCGACAAAATGGGAATGTCATTTATCAAACTTATGTTGCACCCGGCGCATTTAAAATAACCGATCTTTACGCGAGTGGCTCAGGAGGGAACTTGGATGTCACAGTGAAAGAAGAAGATGGTTCAGAAAGGACATTTACAGTTGCTTTTTCATCATTACCCGTAATGTTAAGACCGGGGGGGTGGAAATATGAAATTAGTACTGGACGATTTGATGGTGGCACAACGGTTGGTTCTAAAAAAGCAGATTTTCTGCTTGCCAGTGGTATTTATGGTTTACCTCATGATGTCACTCTTTATGGTGGGTTATTAGGTGCGAAAGATTATTACGCTATTTCTTCTGGGATAGGAATTTCATTAGGTAATTGGGGGGCTCTGTCTACAGATATCACACATGCTCATGCTGACTTTAATACAATTGGCTCTCAAAATGGGCAATCTTATCGATTCCGTTATTCTAAGAATATGACCACTACAGGAACCTCTGTTGACTTAACGGCATTACGTTTTTCAACTAAAGATTATTACGATTTTAATCAATTTAATACTGAAGATTATCAGTTAAAAGATGGTACTTCACCGTGGTTAGGTGAACGAGAAAAAAGTCGTTTCACAACGTCATTATCACAATCATTAGGTCAGTACGGTAGCATTTATTTATCTGGTAGCCGTTATAATTATTGGGAACAAGATAAGAATGTTACTCAACTTACGACAGGATATAATGGCAATATTCGTGGTATTAACTTTGGCGTTAATTACAGTATTGATAGAATAAAATCAG
Organism: Proteus sp. G2618; assembly: GCF_009915995.1. Classification (NCBI taxonomy): domain Bacteria; kingdom Pseudomonadati; phylum Pseudomonadota; class Gammaproteobacteria; order Enterobacterales; family Morganellaceae; genus Proteus; species Proteus sp. G2618. The sequence continues at coordinate 212,660 of NZ_JAABNI010000021.1, forward strand.
ATGATAGCTGGCCTGAAAATAGGCAAATTAGTTTTAATGTGAGCGTTCCATTTAGTGTGTTTAGTAATTCACCTGCGCTTAGCAACTTTAATAGTACTTACATGATAAACCATGATAATAATGGAAGAACTAACCAGCAAGTTGGATTATCTGGTAGTGCATTTAATAACTCCTTATCTTATGGTATTTCTCAATCTTGGGCTAACCAAGGCCAGTCTAATAATGGCTCAGTATATGCTAATTATTCAGGTAACTACGGTACATCCTCTCTAAATTATAATTATTCAAGTGACTATTATAATGTTAATGGCAGCATGAATGGTGGTTTACTTTTACATTCAGGTGGTTTATTGCTGGGTAGAAGTATGGGAAGTAGTATGGCCATTATTGAAGCACCTGGAGCAAAAGGTACTGAATTAAGTTCAGGAAATGGTGCAATTAATGGACAGGGATATGCGTTATCACCGTATCTTACAGAATATCGCCAAAACACGATTGCATTAAATGTTAATACATTGCCAGATAATACAACCCTACAATCCACTTCTCAAAATGTAGTTCCGACAAAAGGCGCTATTGTTAAGGTTGCCTTTAAAACAAAGATTGGCTTCCAAGCTATTTTAAATCTTTCTCAGAATAAAAGTGTTATTCCATTTGGCGCTATTGCTACGTTAATTGATGCTGATAATCCTAATGATTTGAATACTGGTATTGTTGGTGAAAATGGTCAGCTTTATATGAGTGGGCTTCCTGATAATGGCAAGCTGTTAGTGAAATGGGGTAATAAAAACCAGCAAAGTTGCAACGTTTCATATAATGGCTTAAGCGATATTGAAGTCAATAGCAAGCAACCAATAAGAATTTTATCTCTTTCTTGCCAATAAAAAATAATCTTTATTTTATAGGTGGATGCATAACAATGAAAATGCGTAATTTAATGATGGCATCACTAACTTCAGTATTAATGACTTCGTCATTTAATGTTTTAGCTGGAACAGATAGGGGGGCTATGACATTAAGCTTAACTGGGGTGATTGATATGAATATTAGCCCTACACAAGTTCAATATATAAATGGTACATTGACTGGGAATAGTAGTTTTCCAGGGAGTCCTGTTTATGATAATAGCAGTAACTCTTCTTGGGATACTAAGTATGCGATTATTTCTTTAAGTCAGTCAAAAACAAGATGTGATGCTACATTTGTTTCTAAAATTCCAGGGCAAACTAATAAATACGGTCTAAAATTAACGCATTCCAATAATACAAGTACGGCAGTTTATGTAACACCACAATTTAACTTCAATGTCAGTTTATCTAATTTTAGTTCTAATTATCAAAGTGCTTATTCGGGGCAATTTTTTCGGGTGAATAGTAGTCTCGTTGATAAAGAATCATCTAGCATTAATGTATGTTTTGTGCCACATAATTATGCAACGACAACAGTTCCTGGTGGTGGCTCAAAAGTTGTTAGTGTCACAACTCCAAGTTCATTTCCTGTTTATATTGATGCTAATTTAACGCCAGGTAAGTTAACGTATAAAGGCACTCCTTTTTATGTAGGTAGTTTTGGTCGGAGTGCTAGTGGTGACTTTTTTGCACAAGTTAACGTAATTGCTGATGTAACAGTAAAACGTTCTTGTGCTGTTACTGGGGTATCTAATCAACAAATTAATGAAAATATGACATTTACAAATGAAGTCATTAAAGACTCTGTATTTACATTATCCTGTGGTGGTACAGGTAACCCTGTAAATATGTCAGCGGTGATTAAAGAGGGAAGTTTAGATCCAAGTAATGTAAATAAATTAGTCTTAGCTCCTATTAATGGTACTGTATCTAACAAAAAGCCTTGGGTTATAGGATTACCTTATAAGCAAACTTCAACACCGAACTTAAAATGTGCTGATGAAAATAATAACAACTTATTAAAGTTCAATAATACTGATATTGAGCTAAGTGGAACCAATATGGGGAATAATCAACCTGATATATTTGGTATCAAATGGGCTCTTTGCAAACCAGATGGGACAAAAGCAGGTGAATACCGTGGAAAAGTAGATGTGAATATTTTTGTCCGTGGATAAAAATCACAAAGTTAGAAAAGAAAAATAAAAGTGGACCTTAAGGTCCACTTTTTTATGGAAGATATTTTTATTTCTATTGATTTAAGCTAAGAGTTTATTTTAACTCGAATAGGCATTTCAATAATGAATAAATTATTTCAATTCAAGTTATTTAAACTAAATAAAAGGCTATGATTTAATTTAAAGTACAATTTATTTTAATTTTTATAATTAATTAAGATTAATATTAATTAATTTATTAAGTGATTTCTTTTGTTATATAAGGCTAATTTTTTAACATAAGTTGATTTTTTTAATCTTTATATTGTCAAAGTTGCGGTATTTTATTTGTTATTCGTTTTTTGATATTTACTTTATATATTTTAATATTAATAATGTTAAAGATTAGATGTATCTTAAATACAATTAAAATCACACACTCTATTTATTGCACAATATGAAAAAAATTATACTCTTTTTAAATTTATGGGTGTTTTTTACGCTATTTAATATTCCCATATCTTCAGCAGATGCTTCTGAAAAAGCGACTGAAATCTTTAATCAGCAACAACAGCATAATCAAAGCCAACAAGAAGCGCTTTACCAACAATTAACACCTGAAATACCTAATATATATTTTGATATTGGCAAATATGAAGAAACAGAGAATAAGACAGAAGAAAAGCTTTGCTTCCAAATAGAGCACATTGAAATAACAAATGCCGAAGTTATTCCCCATTGGGTTAATTTATCCCTTTTAAAAACTGAATTTATAGGACAATGTTTGGGGGTAAAAGGAATAAACGCTTTAGTGACCCGTATGCAAAATCGGCTATTAATGCATGGGTGGATCACCACGCGTATTGTTGTACCTGAACAAGATATTAGTCGCGGAACTTTATATCTAACAATAGTTCCCGGCATTATTCGCAATGTTAAGTTTACAGATGACTCTGATAAATACGCCTTGCTGTATACCAGTATGCCTGCACATAAAAAACAACTACTCGATTTACGAGATATTGAACAAGGGTTAGAAAATCTGCAACGATTACCGGTTGTTAGTGCAGAAATGGAAATTAAGCCAGGTGAAAATGCAGGCGAAAGCGACATTGTGATAAAGCGAAAACAATCTCGTTTCTGGCATACTTCATTGTGGATAAATGATGCCGGATCACCTGCAACAGGGCGTTATCAAGGTGGTTTAATGTTCGCACTAGATAATCCTTTAGCGCTGAGTGATTTGTTCTATTTATCAACAGAACGTGATTTAGACTTTGTTGGTAGTAAGAATAATCAAAATATTATGGCGCATTATTCAGTGCCTTTTGGCTATTGGTTATTCGATATTAACGCCTCTAAATATGATTACTCTCAGACAGTAGCAGGCCATATTAAAGATATCCTCTATTCAGGAGAAAGTGATAGCGTTAATGCAGGTGTGTCATACATTCTCTTTCGTAATCAAAATAGTAAAACAACATTACGTTATGGTGTTCAAGCAAAAGTATTACGAAATTATATTGATAATACCGAAATTGAAATACAACGCCGACGAGTGAGCCATTGGCTAGTGAATCTCTCGCATCGTCAATATTTTAGCTTTGGGACTTTGGACGGTAGTATAAATTACCAAAAAGGAACTCGCTGGTTTGGTTCAATGGCGGCTTACGAAGAAAAGTATTTTGATAATTACTATGCAACAGATAAAGCGAATATTTTAACGTGGCGAGCTGAATTAGATATTCCAATATCTATTGCCCAACAGCAATTTAAATACCAAGCAAGCTATCGCAAACAAATGACTCACGATGCATTAACCCCCATTGATCAATTTGCAATTGGTAATCGTTGGTCTATTCGTGGATTTGATGGTGAAAGAACGCTCAGTGCAAATGAAGGTTGGTTTTTACAAAATACATTGAGTTGGCGATATCCTGCAACAGAACAGTTTATTTACCTTGGTGCGGACTATGGTGAGTTAAAAACAAATACGGATAATCCTCGATTATTAGGTAAACATCTTGCTGGTGGTGTTGTGGGTATAAAAGGTTCGTTATTTTCATCCACAATAAAATATGATTCATTTATTGGCATACCATTATCTAAACCTGATAGCTTTAAAACGGATCATATTAATTTGGGGTTTAGTATTAATTTTAATTATTAAAATACAGAACTAACTCAAATATTAAATAAAAAATAATAATTAAATAAAATTTTGTTGTTTTGATGGCAAGGATCTAACACATGAATAAATTATGTTATCGCGTTATTTATAATCGTACACGACAGTTAATGGTTGTCGTTTCTGAATTAACTAAATCAAGTGGTGAAAATAATAAACGAAATAATATTATTTCATCGCCTATTCGTACATCACTTAATAGTGTGGCCTTTATTTTACTGCTAATGCAGGGATTAGTGAGTTTTTCAGCACAAGCAAGTCAAATTATTGCTGATCAACATGCGCCCCAAAATCAACAAGCAACGGTATTACAAACAAGTAATGGGCTTGCTCAAGTTAACATTCAGCAACCGAATCAACATGGTGTTTCTCGTAACCAATTTACACAATTTGATGTCGATAATAAGGGCGCAATTTTAAATAACAGCTTGCAAGATACGCAAACTCAGTTAGCAGGAATGATAACAGGCAATCCTTGGCTCGTTAATGGTGAAGCTAAAGTTATTTTAAATGAAATTAATAGCCAAAATCCGAGCCAGTTAAATGGTTTTATTGAGGTTGCAGGTCAACGTGCTGAAATTATTATTGCGAATCCAGCAGGGATCAGTTGCCAAGGTTGTGGCTTTATTAATGCAGTAAATACCACATTAGTTGCCGGTAATGCACTAACGCAAGATGGTGCAATTACTGGATATGAAATTAACAATGGTAAAATTGTTATTTCAGGAAATGGATTAAATGATACAGCGAGTGATTACACGCGTATTTTAGCGCGAGCGGTAGAAGTAAACTCACGTCTTCAAGCTAATAAATTAGAAATTACGACAGGGAAAAATATATTAGATAACGAAGGTAATATTGTAAATCAGGATGATAAAGCTGAAAAACAAACTGACTATGCAATCGATGTTGCACTGGTTGGTGGTATGTATGCTAATAAAATAAAGCTTGTTGGTACTGAGCATGGTGTAGGTGTACGTAATGCTGGAGAAATTGGTGCTGATATTGGTGGTTTAACTCTTAATGAAAATGGGCAGTTAGTTAATAGTGGTAAAATCCAATCTTATTCAGAATTAGATATAAAAACAACGAGCCTTAACAATCAGGGGTCTATCGTTGGTAAGCAAAACCTAAATGTTACTGTTGAAAACCATTTAGCAAATAGTGGTACGTTACAAGCTAAAAATAATATTCAAGTTGATGCAAAAGGAACTGTTTCTCAAGCGGAAGCAGGTAAATTTCTTGCACAAGAAAATATTCAGATTGATGCTAAAAACTATTTGGCAGAGAAAAAAAGCCAGTTAGGTGCTGGCGTTGATAATAAAGGTAATATCTCAAAACCTGCAACGTTGACATTAAATATAAAGGACGAATTAAATTCTGCGGGCCAACATTTAAGTAGTAGTAATATTGCTTTTAATGCTAAGAGTATTGATCTTTCAAATAGTCATACTCAGGGTAAATCACTGCAAGTAAAAGCGGCAGAAGGCCACGTAACTTCTGACTCAGCTCAGGTTAATGCTGAAAATATAGTGCTTGATGCGGGTACTTATATCTCAAATCGTCACGGTGAAATTAAAGGTGAGACGGTTTCACTTATGGCACCTCAATTGATTGATAATACCAAGGGGAAAATTACACAAACAGGCTCTCGTGAGTTATCTTTCAATGCAAATGAGTTAAATAATCAACAAGGTGAAATTAACGCACGAGGTGTGCTGACTTTTAACAACCAAATATTAAAAAACCAAAAAGGAAATATTCAAAGTTTAGGTAATCAATTAATTGTAAAAACAACCGAACTGAATAACCAGCAAGGTATTATTTCTTTACCCAAACAAGGATTATTAGCTATAGAAACCCAGCATCTTTCTGGAAGAGAAGGAACATTATTATCAGCAGGAGACTTATCTTTACAAGGTCAACTGCTTGATTTAGAAAATGCAACAACGCAGGCTGATAATATAACTATTACTGCAACTAATCTGAATCATGATAATGCGACCTTAAAGCAAACAGGAGATAAGACAACATTTATTACAGTTAAACAAACACTCAGTAATCAACAAGGTAAAATCCAGACTCAAGATCAGTTAACGCTTAAAGCAAGTATAATTAATAATAATCAAGGCGAAATCAGAACATTAAATAATGATCTTGCTATAACAACGCAACAAGACTTGATCAATACTGAAGGTAAATTAATTGCAACTGCTCAGAATAAAATCGATGCAGGTCAATTAGATAATTCAAAAGGTCTTGTACAGGCTGAAAAAAATATTTCACTTACCTTAATGAATGAGCTGAATAATCATTCAGGTAAGATTATTACGTCTGAAGATAGTCAAATCCAAGCAGATCGATTGAACAATCAGCAAGGTGAAATTGGTGCGAATACATTAAATATAATGTTGAGTAACGAGGCGAATAATAAGAAAGGCATTATTCTTGCTCAAGATACGCTCCATTTTACAGCAAAAGGTATCGATAATAGTGAAGGTAGTATCCAATCTGAAAGTAACATGTGGATTGATACCAAAGGATATACATTAAATAATCAAAATACCCAGCATTCAGGCGGCATAATTAGCCGTATCGCATTAAATTTACTAACAGGAAATATTAATAATATTCAAGGCGTTATTAATGCCAGAAAAACAATTGACTTACAAGGAAAAACAGTCAATAACTTAAAAGGTCAAATAGTAACTAAGGCGAATTTTACTGCTGAGACTCAAGGCTGGAATAATACTTCAGGATTAATACACGCATTAAATATTACAATAAATACTAATAAACAAAAGCTTATTAATCGGGATACACAAGATAATCAAGGTATTCAGGCCAGTCAAAAACTACAATTAAATACGGGTGTTTTAGATAACTATAAAGGTGATATTGGCGGAAAAACCGTATTGTTAACAACAGAAGGGCTAGATAACGGGCAAGGTATTATTGATGGAAAAACGTTAGATCTGAACACAGGTAAATTTACCTTGATTAACCAATTAGGGAAAATAAGTTTAACTGAAGGTGCAGATTTAAAAACGGGTGAAATTAATAATCAACAAGGGTTAATTATTACAGGTAAAGATTTAACAATTAATAGCCATCAGCAAATAATCAATAATCGTGAGACAAAAAAGAGTGGTGGTATTGTTAGTCAAGGAAAATTAACACTAGAGAGTGGAGAGCTTGATAATCAAAAAGGACAAATGCTTGCTAAGCAAGCTATAAATTTAACCACCCAAACTGTAAAAAACAATACAGGTAAAATTGTTAGTGAATTATCAAGTTTAACATTTAAAGGATTATCGTTAGATAATACTCAAGGCCATCTCTTTTCTTCTAAAAATTTGCTATTAACGTTAAGTGATAAATTGACCAATCACTTTACGAAAGAGAACGACCAAGGTATTGAAGCACAAGGGTTATTAACTATTACTAGTGGAAATATTGATAGCACCAAAGGGCGTATTGTTTCTGGTGAAAAATTAATATTAGAAAGTAGTGATCTTATTAATAAACAAGGAATTTTAGGTAGTCTAAATAATAATTTATCTATTACTAGTAAAGCAATAAATAATGATGATGGCTCAATCAGTGCTTATGATATTACTATTAATACACAAGGTGAACATTTAAGTAATCAAAGCCAACAAAATAGTAGCCAAATTTTTAGTAAGCATAACCTTACGATTGAAAGCGGTGCAATAGATAATACTAAAGGTAAATTAGTTGGTAAAAATACAATTAATATTACGAGTGATGGAGATTTAAATAACCAACAAGGTCAAATATCCAGCACTCATTCTTTAGATATAACGACAAACAGCTTAAATAATGCTCGAGGGCAGATTTCCTCAAATAAAGCTATCACGGTAACCTCCGATAATAATATAGATAATACAGAAGGAAAAATAGAAGGACGTGATAGTGTTAGGATTGAAAATAATGGCCAATTTAATAATACATTAGGCGAAATTATTGGGAAAAATAGTGTCGGTATTTTATCTCAGGGTGATTTAATTAACTACAAAGGGCGTTTAGGGAGTGAAAAATCATCAGTAACACTAAATACCTATAAAATTGATAACCGTTATGGTGTTATATCAGCACAAAGTACTTTAGAATTAGATACCAATAAATATGGTATTAATAATACTGATACTAGCCAAAATGGTGGTATTGTTAGTCAAAATAATATTATCTTAAAAAGTGGTGAATTAAATAATGAAAAAGGTCATTTAATTGCTAAAACTGACCTGAATATTGATACTCATCAGCAAAAAATAATTAATAATAATGGAATTATATCTGCTGATAATGGCATGTTAACGGTAGACTCAACGGCTATAAATAATATATCTGGGTTGATTTATTCTCTTAAAAACATGCTTGTTAATACTCAAGATCATGATATTGATAACAGCGATACTAAGAATAATAAGGGGATCTTAACCAAAGGAAATCTATTATTAAATGCAGGTAATATTTTTAATGTGCAAGGTAACTTAAGTGCTGAAGGCTTAGCAAAGATAACTTTTAATATATTAAATAGTGAACAAGGAAAACTTGCTAGTTTACAAAATAATCTAACCTTAACAGGAAATCAGCTTAATAATAACAAAGGATTAGTTTACGCATCAGAAGAACTCAAAATAATACTAAAAGAGTCACTCAGTAATAATAAAACAGTTGATGAGCTAGGTATTATTAGCCATGGTAATATTGAAATTACAGCGAAAAATTTTGATAACCAACAGGGGCGTTTGATTGCCAAAAAAGATAATCAGCTATCTTTGAATGAAATTAATAATCAGCAAGGCACAATAGCAAGCCAAGCTGAAAAATTAATAGTAAACAGTCAATCATTATTTAATTCTTCAGGATTAATAAGTGCTTTTTCCTTATTGGATATTAATACCCACAAACAGAAAATAGATAATCAGCAGGGTGTAATAGTTAGCCAGTCTGACAATATCACTATCAATAGTGGTGAAATAATTAATAATTCAGGCTTAATCACGGGGATAAAAAATGTAGAAATTAACACTCATGATCAACATTTTGATAATAGTCACACAAAAGAGAGTGGCGGTATTATTAGCAAAGGAGAGTTAACGATCCATGTAGGTGATTTTATTAATGAAGATGGAAAAATAATATCGACAGCAAAGCAATCCCTTTTTACTCAAGATATTAATAATAAAAAAGGAAAAATAGGGAGCTTGCAAGAGAGTGTTTCTATTGAAAGTCTGGCTATTAATAATCAAAATGGATTAATTAGTGCTAATAATAATCTAACTATTACCACTCATGATAATGAATTTGATAATAGTAACTCTTTATCTAATGCAGGTGTGATTAGCCAAGGTACACTTAATTTATATACGGGAAAATTAAATAACCAGTCTGGATATCTATTTTCTGCAAAATCACTATTACTTAATAGTTTTGGATTAAATAATCAAAATGGCGAAATTGCCAGTCAATCTAATGGCCTTAAATTAGTAACACAAGCACTAAATAATCAAAAAGGGACACTTTATTCGGCAGGCTATTTCTCATTAAATACTCAAAGTAATCAATTAGATAATAGCCAAACCTTGACTAAAGGTATTATTAGTAAAGGTCCGTTGATACTAAAAACGGGTGATATAATTAATACTCAAGGACGATTAGTTTCGGACGATAACGTTAATATCACAAGTGGTAAATTGATTAATAACCAAGCACAGCTTGGTAGTCAATATGGTAAGTTAAATCTGACCACAGCAGAAATTGAAAACAAGAAAGGTGTAATTACTGCGAAAAATGACTTAATCATTAAAGCACAACAACAAAAAATTAATAACCAAAATGGAACAATAAGTACCTTAGCTAAACTGGTTATAAATAGTGGTGATTTGATTAATCACTTCGGAAAGATTGCATCTAATCAATATGCTGATATTACAGCAAAACAACTCGATAACACAAAAGGCACTATTGCAAGTAATAGTGATAAGCTGAAATTACAAACAAAAGATGTTAATAATAATCAAGGTCTGATTTATGCGGAAAAAGCATTAACAATTTATGCTGATGGCGAATTAAAGAATACTGATAATAAAGCAACTTCAGGTATTGTTGCTAAAGATGATCTTAACCTGAAAGTTAAACAACTTAATAATCAGGAAGGATTAATTTCAGTAGTCGGAAATTTAGATCTAACTAGCCTTGAAAAAATCAATAACCAACAGGGGTTAGTCACTGTTGGGGGAAAAACAGATTTAACAACTTCCCAACTAAATAATTTTCAAGGAAAAGTCTCATCTTTGGGTTTATTAAAAATAAATCATGGTGATTCTCTATTCAATAATCGTGAAGGTAATTTAGTTTCTTCTAATAATATTTGGCTAAAAAGCGGCATATTAGATAATCAATACGGTAGCATTACTGCAAATAATTCGGTAACGATTAATAGTGCTGATTTACAGAATAATCAAGGTACATTATATGCAAAATCGACTTTAAAAATTAGTGCTCAAAAATTAGATAATACAGAAGGATTATTACAGTCCGATAATCAGCTATCAGTAAATACAAATAAAAAAATACTAATTAATACTAAAGGTAACGTAATTAGTGGTACGGAAACACAATTAAATATTGGCACCTTAAACAATCAAAAAGGCTATATTCAAGCAATTGAAAAGCTTAATATTCAATTAAATGGACAAGCATTAGATAATCAACAAGGAACATTGTTATCTAAAAAAGATTTTGTTATTCAAGGAAATAGTGTAAATAACAAAAACGGAAGTATTGTTAGCGGAAATAATACCAATATTACGTTGGAGCAAGGTTTTAATAACCAATTAGGGCAAGTTCAATCTCAAGGCTTGTTAGTCCTCAATGCTCAGAAACTAGATAACCAACAAACTCAAAATGATGAATTAGGACTAAAGGCAAGTAATATTCATATTTCAACTAATGAACTCCTTAACCATCAAGGTGTTATTCAGGCGAGTGAATTATTAAAATTAATACCAGCAGAAAAACTAAATAATCAAAGTGGTTTGATTTCTGCAAATGAATTAACTATAGGTGGATCACCAAAAAATAACTTAGCCATTGATAATAAAAAAGGGCTGTTAGCTACAACGTCACAGCTTCGCTTATGGGCTGAAAATTTAACCGGCGATGGTGACGTTATCTCGGGAGGTAACAGTGAAATTCAGCTCAAGAATGCTTTTGTATTAGATGAAAATGCCACAATTAAAGCTCAAGACTCATTAATATTTTCTTCAGAACAAAGAATTGATAATCGTGGATTTATTTATGCAGGTGAGCAACTTTCACTGAAAGCAACAAGCTTTACTAATTATGAACCTGTAAAAAATAATGAGATCATTACAGCACGTATTGCAAGAAGTGCTGATGAGTATGAAAAACGTAATGGTGAAGTGAGTGCTAAAAATCTAGCGATTACAGTATCAGATAATCTGCACAATACAGGATTGATTGATGCCTTTGGGGGAAAACTTTCCTTAATTGCAACGACAATCTATAACCAAGTTGGTGGTCGTATATATGGCGATAATATTTATATAAAAAGTCAGCAATTTGATAATAGTGCGAAACTTGATGAGATTGCGCCAGTATTAGCATCTCGTGAAAATTTACAACTTTTCAGTAATACGATAAATAATCGTAATCATGCCCTGATTTATAGTGGCGATGATATGGCAATTGCTGGTTTTGATACCGAAAATCTGCCAGAAAGTATCGCTGCTGATGTCCTTAATAATGAAAGTGCATCAATTGAAGCAAATGGGAATTTGTTTGCCCATATTTCAGAAATTAATAATCGTGATCTCTATTTAAAAATAAGTGATCCTGAAAAAGTGTCTGAAATTCCAATGTATCAATTTGGTGTTGATTACAGTAGTGATAAATTTGACGCTGATGATGAAAAAATTTGGTACAACATCAATACGCGTGAACATTTATTACATGTTAATGGTAGACAATATAAAGATTTTTATGAATTTAAATATAATATCGTTACAGAAGAATCTAAATTATTACACCGTGATCCCGCATTAATATTAGCGGGCAAAGATATCACTCTAAAAGGTGATAATTTAAATAATATAGATAGCCATATTATTGCTGGCGGAAAACTGATTATTGATGGAATGCATATTAATAATCAGGAAACTGCTGGGCAACATATTGAATACCATGAAGGTACAGCAATAAAGCATAAACGCCCAGGTAAGCGTAGAGGAGGTAAGAAAAAAAGTAGCTCGACTTCACATTCTCAATATGGGCCGTTTGAAGTGGTTACTGATTTGCCATTGGGCTTATTAGAATATAAAGAAAACAGTAATCAAACGTCAGATAAACGTCCAGAAGCAAGTAAAACTGATGAAGTTATTATATCAGCTAAGCCAAGGCTTGGTCTTCTAACTATTAAAGAAAAGAGTATTGATGTTCATACTGAAAATATTGCTTCTATTACCTTAGATAAAGGTACCGAGAAATTAGCTAATGAATTGTCGTTAACACAACATCAAGATAATTTATTGACTGAACAAAATGATTTTATCTTATCAGGGAAGATAGAGACAAAAAAACTTGATGGAACTATTGAGCAAAAAACAGCTGAAAATAAAGCTTTAAAAGTAGGTAATGAAGTCTCTATTACTGAAATTAAACAAACTGAAATTAATCAGCCAAAATTAATCCTACCTGAAATAAAACATGTAGATAAACAGCCTTTAGTGCAACAGCCTATTGGTAAAATTATTACAGTACCTCAATTAGATAAACCAACAGAAAATAAAACTATTGAGGTTAATATTCAAACAGTAGCACCAATATTGAAATTACCTGAGAATCGTTTATTTAACTTAAATAAAGGAACAGATAGCCAATATATTGTTGAAACAGACTCTCGTTTTACCAATAAAAGAGAGTGGTTAAGCTCAGATTATATGCAGAATGCATTATCTGTTGATCACAATAATACACATAAACGTATTGGTGATGGTTTCTATGAACAACGCATAGTACGCGATCAAATTATTCAATTAACGGGTAATCAATATTTAGATGGGCATAATGATAATGAGCAACAATATCATGCATTGATGGATGCAGGTATTCGTTTTAGTGAAGAGTTTGGTATTAAACCGGGTGTAACACTAACACCAGAACAAATGGCAATGATCACGGCTGATATGGTGCTATTAAACAGCAGGGAAATCACTTTACCTAATGGTTCCGTTGAAAAAGTGTTGGTGCCACAAGTTTATGCCAGAGTATTACCTGGTGATTTGCAAAATAGTGGCGCATTGCTTTCAGGTAGTGAAGTTATTTTAAATAATATTCCAGAGCTGAAAAACCAAGGTACTATTTTAAGTAAAAATGGATTACAAGCATCAACAGATAATTTAATAAACCAAGGTCTTATAAAAGGAAAGACGGTTGATTTAACAGCGTTGCATGATATTAAAAATGAGGGCGGCCAAATTGCAGGGCAGAGTCGCGTTAATTTGCAAGCCGGTGATTCTCTTATTAGTACTGCGACAACAAAGGGTGACGAGACTAATCAATGGATAAATCGTGGTGCTGCCATTTATTTAACTGAGCCTGATGGCGAAATTGCATTAAAGGCAACACGTAACTTAGAACTGACGGCAACAGATATTTTAGCCGGTGGTAATAGTCGAGTTTTATTAAATGCAGGTGAAAATATTGAGTTAGGAACTATCAATACGGTTCGCCAAGAAAATATAGATTGGGATAGTAAAAACTATCTGCATAAAACGACGCAAAAAGAGATAGGCTCTCGCCTTTATGCGGGTGATATTACATTGCAATCAGGTGAGGATATTCATCTTACAGCAACAGATATTCAAGCCACGGGACTGTTAGGATTACATGCAGGTAATGATATTTCGCTAAATAGTGGTTACTCCTCAATTGATCAAATTGCCCATAGTGTCACAAAAGACAAATCGTTTGGTTCATCGGAAACACGCACGACACATGCTGAAATTCATAATAAACAAGCAACAGGCTCTCTATTAAAAGGGAATGAAATTTCGGTTTCTGCAGGCAATAATTTAACGGCACAAGGCAGTGAAATTATAGCAACACAAGATATTAATCTTGATGCAGGTAATCAATTATCACTAACAACGGCACAAGAATTAGAGTTCCAATCTTATGAAGAAAAGATCAAAAAATCAGGGATTGGTGGTACTGGCGGTATTGGTTTTACCGTCGGAAAATCAACTTTTGAACAACTGAATAACAGTGATGCGATTACTTATAAAGGCAGTGTAATCGGCAGTACCGAGGGCAATATTCGCATAAATTCGGGTGATAATCTCACTATAGATGGCAGCGAAATGATTGCCAAAAAGGAGATATCTCTTACTGGGGATTCTGTTGATATTTCTTCTTCTGAAAATAGCTATACCGAATTAAGTCGAACCAAAAGTAAACAAAGTGGTGTGACGGTTGCCCTAAGCGGTACGGCAGGAAGTGCTATCAATGGCGCTATTGCGGGATACAAAGCCGCCAAAGAAACTGACGATAGCCAAATTAGTACCTTACAAAGTATCAAAGCTGGGCTTTCGGGGGCTCAAGCAGTGGGTGCTGTAGCGTTAGATAATGCCCAATCAGGTACAGATAATGAAAGCACAACATTAATTGGCGCTAATGTTTCTTATGGTAAAAGCTCGTCTGAATCAGAAACCATACACCAACGAAATATTGCTCAAGGCAGTAGTTTAAGTGCAGGTGAAAGCCTCTCTATCACTGCAACAGGTAAAGAAACAGGCGATATCACTGTTACGGGCAGTGAACTGCAAGCTGGCAACGATCTCTCGTTGATAGCTACCCGCGATATCACTTTACAGTCAGCACAAAACCAAGAAACAACAGACAGTAAAAACGAAAGTAAAAGCGCTTCTGTTGGCGTTGGTGTGACAGTGGGCTCTGGCGGTGTTGGCGTTAACATTAATGCGAATGGAAGTCGAGGTAAGGGATTTGAAGAGGGCGATCACACCTATTACACCAATACGACGCTAAATGCAGGGCAAACTCTCACCTTACAAAGTGGTCAAGATACAACCCTAAAAGGCGCACAAGCTCAAGGTGATAAAGTTATTGCGAAAGTGGGTGGGGATTTACATCTTGAAAGCCAGCAATCCATTGATGACTACAAATCGAAGCAATCGAGCGAAAGTGTGGGTGGTAGTGTCAATGTGATGGGCACACCGGGAGGTTCAGCCAATATCTCGTTTAGTCGCGATAAAATGGACAGTAAATACCGTTCAGTGGAAGAACAAACCGGCTTATTTGCAGGCAATCAAGGATTTGATCTTACCGTGGGTAAACATACCCAGCTTGATGGTGCGGTGATCAGCAGTAAAGCTGATGCAAAAAATAATCAGTTAGATACAGGTACATTAGGCTTTAGTGATATCCATAATTACGCAGAATATAAAGTTGAGCATCAATCTGGTGGTGTAAGTACTTCAGGTGGCGTTGAAGGGAATATGCTGGCGAATATGGGCCATGCATTAGCTATGGCAGGCAACCATAGTGATAGCGCTGAAAACACCACTCAATCTGCGGTATCACAAGGGACATGGACAGTGCGTGATAGCGATAATCAACAGCAAGATATCGCACAATTAAGCCAAGATACCGATAATGCTCACAGCACGTTAAATAAAATCTTCGACAAAGAAAAAGAGCAAAACCGTCAACAAAAACAACAGTTGGTGGGCGAAATTGGGGCGCAGGTTATCGACTTAGCCACCACGGTGGACACTATTCGTGGTACGAACCAAGCGAAAGCTGATTCAAAACTCGATAATCTTTCTGATACCGCTTACGACAATCTCTATCAAGCCCTTTCAGAAACTAACGATAACGTTACTGAACGTGATATTCAGAATCACCTCTTCCAGCAAGCCTTACAGGATTATACTAACCAATCCGACTTTGGTTCGGGGGGTAAATACACCCGTGCAATCCAAGCCATCACCGCATTTACGCAAGGTGTCATGGGCAACAATATTGTTACCGCGATTGCTAATGGTTCAGCCCCTTATCTTGCCAACGAAGTGAAAAACCAAATTCAAGGTAACAGTGTTGAAAGTGATATTCAGCGCACGATAGCGCACGGATTACTCAATGCAGGTCTTGCGTTGGCAAAAGGTGAGAATGCAGTAGTGCAAGCTTCTGGCGCAATGACAGGGGAAACAGTGGGTATTTTATCGCACTCACTTTATGGCAAAACCCCTGAAGAACTCACCGAGACTGAAAAGCAGAATATAAGTGCATGGGCAACGTTAACTTCTGGGATTGTCGGCGGTTTAATCAGCGATAATAGTACAGGCGTTGCCAATGCCGCCCAAGCAGGGAAAGTGGTGGTTGAGAATAATGTATTTGGTCCTAAAGATCTACCTTCAGGAATGGCCGATTATGGGCAAGCCATGTCATCACTGGCTATTTCGATGGCACAAAATGATAATAGTATAGAGGACATCAATACTGCGTTAACAAGAGCGACGAAAGGAGTCCACCCAGAGGGGCAAGATCCGGCTTTAGGGATAATGATTGCATGGGGAAATATTACGGGTATACCGCTTGATGTGTTTTTAACACAACAAGAGATGACACTAGAAAAAGCAGCTGAAATAGTGGGAAGTACTCCACCGACTACAACAGCGAAAGCTCTTCAATTTATAGCAGCAAAAACCTATTTGGCATTTGTTAAAGGAGGGCAGTCAATTCCGAAGTGGGAAGGCGGTGAATATCTATATGATTTTAAACCATCATCTACGCCTTTAGAATTAATTCAGGAGCAAGGTGGCAATGACTTCAAAACAGCCTATATACGAATGGATCATATTCTTAATGGAGAAGTAAAAGTATATAAAAATGGTTTTCAAAAAGCAGGTGGAGGCCATTATTTAAGAGATCCAAATGTAAGGGTTGATAAATGGACAGCTATACCAGATATAAATGGTGTCTCAAAAGGGTATATATCAGTAAGAAATGAAGTAACAGGAAAATGGATAAAAAAGCAAAGTGAAACAACATTTTTCCCTGAACATTGGTCTAAGCGACAAACCGCTCAGGAAATAGAGAGTGCATTTAAAAATTCATCACCAGATTCTCTTAGAAAGGAAGTATGGCAAGGGGTATCGTCCTCGGGAGTTAAAATTGAAGGGTATTATGGAAAACCCGATGGAACAGGTGCAACTGCTTGGCCAGTATATAATGGTAGGAAACAATGATATGTATAGCAGAAAAATATACTTAAGATGGAGCCAATTCCATCAACATTATGCTCCATCTGGTATGAACACTAATGAAGATATTAGAAGAATACCAAAACAAGGTTATGGAGTTTGTGAAATAGCTGCTTGGTTGTCCGATGATATCCAATATTCTATTAACTCAATTGATATTTGGATAAGAAATTTTTCTGATTTTATTGAAGGAAAATTAGCAGATGGTTGCTTCGGTATGGGGAACGCCCATTGGGTTTTAGCTGTACAAGATAAAGTTTTTATCGGTTGTGAGTATGTAATTGAACAGCAGGTTATACTCACAATTGAACAAATTCTTTATGTGCTGGAACAGTATCGTCAATTTTTAGAAGCAGATTATACTAATCCTCAAATTCAGCTAGAACCCATTGATGTTGAATATATTGCGGAAGGTGACGTGGCGGTAAAGTTATATGAATCACTAGAAGGTTCGTATGGAATGCCTTATTGATGAGTTTTAAAGAAAATCCCAACGGTGGAAAGTATTTCAAAGTGTTGGGATTTCTTTTTTAATCGTCAACTTACAGGTGTTGTAAATAATTCGGTGTATTTACCTTACACACTTTCTGATGCCCAGATTTAGTTGACCACTTCACAACGGTCCAGTTTTGTAAGAGAGGGTGTAGTGTGTTCTAACCTATAACCCTAACCTATTCATACTCTTATCACTGATAGTCAGTTATGGACTAAGTTGGATTTATATTCATTTGTAATAAATACATTAACCGCATTATCTGCTAATAACCTTTCTGATGCACTGGCAACATGGATAGTGCGTGATACCGATAATCAACAGCAAGATATCGCGCAATTAAGCCAAGATACCGATAATGCTCACAGCACGTTAAATAAAATCTTCGACAAAGAAAAAGAGCAAAACCGTCAACAAAAACAACAGTTGGTGGGCGAAATTGGGGCGCAGGTTATCGACTTAGCCACCACGGTGGACACTATTCGTGGTACGAACCAAGCGAAAGCTGATTCAAAACTCGATAATCTTTCTGATACCGCTTACGACAATCTCTATCAAGCCCTTTCAGAAACTAACGATAACGTTACTGAACGTGATATTCAGAATCACCTCTTCCAGCAAGCCTTACAGGATTATACTAACCAATCCGACTTTGGTACGGGCGGTAAATATACCCGTGCAATTCAAGCTATTACCGCATTTACGCAAGGTGTAATGGGCAACAATATTGTTATCGCGATTGCTAATGGTTCCGCCCCTTATTTTGCTAATGAAGTGAAAAACCAAATTCAAGGTAATAGTGTTGAAAGTGATATTCAGCGCACGA
>NZ_JAABNI010000022.1:0-56877 GCF_009915995.1 Proteus sp. G2618
ATGAAAATCACAGAGCAAATCTTAGCGTTGTACAAAGTCGGTGAAGTAGTAGATCGCGACATTATTACTCGTGATTTAGAAACCACTTTAGGTGGTGCCTCTCGTGCACTTGCTCATCTCCATAGTCTCGGTGCATTAACCAGAGTTAGTGAAAATTACCCGCTTTACTATCAAGTGACGAATGAGGCTAAAAAAGTTCATAACGCAATGATAGAGGAACGTAAGTCAGGAGAATCCGTCTACCTCGAAAAGCTAAATGCTCAGAAAGCAAAAAAACGAGGTATTCCAACAATCATATGGGTAAAACACGCCACTTCTAATTTTGCACATATGGGGAAATTACCAACTGAGCCCTACGATTCGTTAGTCAGAGCAGTAAGGAGTAATCACTAATGAACAATAAAAGCTGTCCATTCTGTAACTCTAAAAAACTAGAAGTCATGCAAGTGATGATCAATACATTCACTCGCTGTCAGAAATGTGGAGCAAGAGGTCCTATTGCTAATAACGCGGACGAAGCCCTGAAAGCTTGGGATAAAAGGAGTGTAAACGATGCTAACTAAATACGCGCTGTTTATAGGTTTTTGGTTCGTTCTCATGCTGGCTATTGGGTTGTGGGGGACTTATGCCTGAACTCATGCTCACGTTGCCATTTCCACCTAGTGTTAACTCATATTGGAGAAACATTAAGGGTAGAACGCTGATCAGTGAAAAAGGGCGTAAGTTTCGAATTAACACCATTGCTTCTGTATATGAGCAGTTAAAACGAAAACCCAAAGCTATTAAAGAAAATGTCTCTGTCCTGGTTCGTTTATACCCACCAACAAAACAGCGCAGGGACATTGATAACTTTTTAAAGGCCCCATTTGATGCATTAACACATGCGGGTATTTGGGAAGATGATCAGCAGGTAAAGCATATGGATGTGATGTTAATGGAAGTCGTAAAGGGTGGAAAGTTAGAAATCACTATCCGCTCATTTAATAACGTGATGTACGGTCACGAGTAAAACGTGGAGAGAAATAGCATGAATGGATTAATTGTTATTGATGGTTTTCAGGTTCGTAGAGATGTAGCCGGTCGCTATTGTTTAAATGATTTACATCGAGTATCGGGTGGTGAAAAGCGCCATCAACCATCGAACTGGAGTTCATTGGCTCAAACCAAAGAGTTAATTGATGAAATTTCGACCGCTCCTGAGATCACAGGAGCGCCCATTGTGACAGTCGCTGGTGGATATAACCAAGGGACGTATGTTTGCAAAGAATTAGTGTATGCCTACGCAATGTGGATCAGTGCTTCTTTTCATTTAAAAGTAATCCGCACATTTGATGCCTTAGTGACACAACAGCACCAAGAGAAACTCAGTGATAAGGTCCAAGCTGGCGTGATACTACTGGAATCGATGTCTAAAAGTTTAAATTTTTCGAATTCATCAAAATTAGGCGCTTATCAAAAATTACAGGCCATGGCGGGATTACCTGAATTAGCACCTGTGTATGCGATTGATGCACCAAGTGGATCTATGGATGGCTCCAGTCGTCCAACAGTTGCATTATCAACACTGATCAACAAACACAACCTACCTATTTCAGCACAGCAAGCCTATAAGCGATTAGCCGAACTAGGCATTGTTGAACGTCTATCACGCCCAAGCACGAAAACTGCTAGCAAAACGAAAGAGTTTTGGTCTGTTACGGCTAGAGGTTGTCAGTTTGGGAAGAACATGACCAGTCCTAGTAATCCTCGCGAAACCCAACCGCATTTCTTTGAGAGTAAAACGGATGAGTTGATTCGCATGGTGATGCTGAATAAACAGGTGAGTGCATGAAATTATTATTAACGCCTTATATTCAGCCAGAGCTTGGTGTTGTGCTACTTAAACCTGGTGCTGAATTACTCGAGCAATTTAAAAAGCATCACCGCGTGATTATTAGTGATGTGCCAAAAAGTTTAGATGTGTTGCCCTCAGGCGCATTAACGGGCGATGAACAGCCGATTTTAAACAATAAGCACATCATTCAATTTCTTAATAGTAAAAAAGTGATCCACACCATCGATAAAGTGGCACCGATGGACTCTTGGGTTATTAGTAATATCAAATACTGTCAGATTGATAACGATGAAGATAATTATCATCACCACGAGTTAGTAACGACCTTTAATGAAGCGGGAGTTATTCGCACTTGCTGGCATCACGATAATCATATTCGTCATTCATCAGCCGGTTGGGTTGCTGAATTAGCTCATAAAAATCGTATTAATTGGATGTTAGATACTATCCGTTTTCGTTTGAGATTAGATGGTGGCCACCAGCTGACAATACCTGATTTTTTCTCATTTGCAGTTATGCATAACTTGGTTGATGAATTGCCTGAACCAATATTACGCCAGATTTTAAATTGGTCAGATAAACAAGAGGAACGCAAAGTTCATGGTGGTTTTCCTGAAGCTGACATTATTCCAAGTAACGTGACAGCGCTATCAGCAATGAATGAGCGTTTAGATGCGATAAAGCCAGTTATTAAAATTGTTGTCGATCCAGAGCCACCAGCGTCATTTCTTCTTAAACCTAAAATGCAACGCTGGGAAAATACCAACTGGCTTCAATGGGTGAAAACTCAACCGTGTTGCGTGTGTGGGCAACAGGCTGATGATCCGCACCACATCATAGGTCATGGCATGGGAGGCATGGGTACTAAAGCTCACGACTTATTCACCATTCCATTGTGTCGTATTCATCATGACGAGTTACATCGAGACCCAAAACAATGGGAAGTTACTCACGGCAATCAACTCGAATTGTTATTTCATTTTTTAAACCGTTCATTAGGCATCGGTGCATTTATTTAACGTGTGTACGGCACGAGGAGTATTAAGCATGAGAGATATGCAGGAAGTTTTATCACGTTGGGGAGCGTGGTCGGCAGATAATACAGAGTCGGTCCAATGGTATTCGGTTGCTGCGGGATTTAGTGGATTAATACCAAGTAAAGTTAAAGCACGTCCTCAATGTTGTGAAGACGATGCAATAATTATTTCTAGTTGTATGGCGCAATTGAATAAAAAGAATAGTGATATGCATGACCTATTGCTTGATTACTATTTATTCGGAATGACATTTATGCAACTTGCTAACAAGCACAGTTGTTCTGATGGACATATAGGTAAAAAATTACAAAAAGCAGAAGGAATAATAGAAGGTATGTTAATGATGCTAGATGTTCCATTAGAGATGGATCGATATGTAGAAAAAATCATATAAAAACTTTACGTACGTAAAAATGATGATATTGTGATAAGACTGACATCAAGGTCAACTAGCTTATGAACCTCATTTAAAGTGAGGTTTTGTGTTTTTATTGGTTATTCTCTTTGTCTGCGCTTTTAATTTTTAAAATGAAATAGCTTCATATTAAATATGAAATAGTTTCAATATCCATTTTTTTTATTAATGCTATGTTTGGTAGCAAAATTCTTAATAAGAAAATATAGGATATATTGAATGAGCACTAACATCCCTCCATTTAAAGCTGATGTCGTTGGTAGTTACCTTCGACCTGAATATCTACATAAAGCGCGTAGCGATTATGCTAATGGCACTATTTCTAGCCATGAATTAAAAAAAATAGAAGATAAAGCGATCATTGAGTTAGTAGAAAAGCAGAAAAAAGCCGGATTACATGTTATTACCGATGGTGAGTTTCGTCGTAGCTGGTGGCATTTAGACTTTATGTGGGGATTAAACGGCGTTGAAAAAGCCTTTTTATCTAAAGGATATTCATTCGATGGTATTGAAACTCGTCCAGAGACGGCTCGATTAACAGGAAAAATATCTGGAAATAACCACCCTTTTATTGAACATTTTTCATTTTTGTTGAAATTTGCTGAGGATAATATTGTTCCTCGTTTAACGATCCCTGCACCAGCTCAATTTTTCAAAGAGCTTTATCGACCAGAGAATTTAGATAGCACTAATGCAATTTATCCTTCAAAAGATGAGTTAATTAACGATATTATTGGTGCTTATCAAGAATTCATAAAAGAGTTATATCTTGTAGGGTGTCGCAATTTGCAATTAGATGATTGTACTTGGGGCATGATGGTTGATTCTCGATATCACAATTCAGGTATTGCTGAGAGCGAAAGTGTAAATAGTTGCTCATGCCATTCAGATCATACTGTAATAAGCAATGATATAAACTCATTAGCGGAAACGCTTGTTTATTTGAATAATGAAGCTATTAAAAACGCACCATCAGATTTAGTGTTAACAACACATGTTTGCCGAGGTAATTATCGTTCTACATGGGCGGCTAGTGGTGGCTACGGACCGATTGCTGAGATCCTTTTTGGAAGAGAAAATGTATCAGCATATTATTTAGAGTTTGATACAGATAGAGCTGGTGATTTCTCTCCATTATCTTATGTTTCAGGTAACAAAAAAGTTGTTCTGGGATTAATTTCTTCCAAAATTGGCGAGTTAGAGGATAAACAAAAAGTAATAGAACGAATCTATGAAGCTAGTAAGTTCATACCATTAGATCGATTATGTTTAAGTACTCAATGTGGATTTGCATCAACTGAAGAAGGGAATGCATTAACTGAAGAGCAACAATGGGATAAAATCGCATTAGTAAAAGAGATTGCTCAAGAGGTCTGGAAAGATTAATCTCACAGACTGAAAACGTTATTACTCATAAGACTCTATATATCGTGAGATTATTGATAGTTTCTCAAAACCTCGTCTGGGCGGGGTTTTTTGTTATCTGGAGTTTATATGTATGACGAATTCGACAGATTCTAAATATCCAACTAGGGCTGACTTAGCTAAAGCCAGCCCTTACACTGAGCGCGATAAATTGTCAGAAGAAGAGCGTGAAGAAAGAAGTCAGAAGTTTAATGATTCTCTATTTTTCGGTAATGGGTATCTCAAACTTTAATTCCCCCGAATTCGAGGGTGTTACCTTTATTGATGAGGGTATCATAGTTTAAGTTATTGATATTGTTCCGATGTCGGAATTCCGATATCGCTATTTCAACCTGTAAGTAATTCTTACAAGTTCACATATTCGATTATTCCGAACAGTTTATTCAGAAGATCGCTTAGGCGGTCTTTTTTATTATCTAAAATAAGGAACGAAATTATGTACGCACTTAAATTAATTACTGAACGTGAAGGTCGTAAAGTGGAAGAAGTCCACTGCTTAGGAGAAATGTACCGCCTAGAGTTTTACCCAGAATCAGAAAATAAAGATATCGTGGCGCGGGTTGAACACACAAAGAAAGATGCTATCCCTTCATTTGATATTAAGCGTACAGATCATGCTTACATTACGACAGTAACAGGTGATACTGTTCGGGTTATTTCCAGAGGCAGAAAAGCTTGCCAGTAAGGTCATTTCGGTGGCTTTTTTTATTTCTACCATTTTGTTGATATCACCGAAATGGTTTCGTATATGCTCCTTTAGTTTCAATATGGTAGAACGGCTATCTTCGGATGGACGGCTTGGGTTCGAATCCCGAAAGGAGCCTCACTTATGCCGACCACAGAATCAATCACAACACCTCACGTTCACACAAGAGCTGTGAGTCGGCGTTCTATTAACTAATTCCTCCAAATAAGGGGGTGAGTATGAATCATATGAAAGAAACCCCTGAATTTTGGGCTCAAGTATTCCAAGTTATCGACGCCCATAAGGAACAAGGCATTAGCGCAGCGCTAGCAACTAGCATGGCTATTCTACGTGGTAAATACAACGGAGGTGGCTGGAAGAAAACGTTATTTGATGGTGCTATGTGTGCGTTGTTTGCATGGTTTGTAAAAGACCTCTTGACGCTACTTGGCCTTAATCATGAATTGGCATATCTGGCTAGTGTATTCATTGGGTATGTCGGTGTGGATGGATTAAGTAAACTCATTAAGGGTAAGGCAGGGCTGAAAAATGACTAGACCCGCACGCGGTGAACGCAATAACAACCCAGGCAACATTGACTATAACCCACGTAATAAATGGAAAGGTTTAGTCGGAATTGAAACGGGAGTTCCTAACCCTCGATTCTGTGTCTTTGAGTCGCCTGAGTATGGCATCAGAGCAATTTATAAACTAACTCAAACATATCAACGTAAATATGGTTTGAACTCAGTATCAGCAATTATTAATAAGTATGCACCGCCAGTTGAGAACAACACGAATGGTTATGTTAGCCGTGCATCAAAAGAGATTGGTGTTGGTATTAATGACAAGATAGATACTCAATCAAAGTCAGTTGCTATCTCTTTAGCAAAAGCAATCGTGGGCGTTGAGTTGGGCTATCAACCGTATTCACAAAAAGTCTTTGAAGATGCTTGGTTGTTACTTTAACTCAATAATTAATCCTATCTCATAGCCTCGCATTTGCGGGGCTTTTTTGTATCCACGTTTTACGCACACCGAAAGTGCAAATCACATCGAGCCAATATTTAGGTAATGAGCCTTTGAGGGGATCAGTTAAAGCTGGTGTCGCTTCGATGGGCTGATTTCCTATTTCGGCAAAGGTTCATTACTAAATAAGGTAGACACTATGACTAATACAATTACTGTTCCATTTTATGATAACGAGCTTTATGTTGTTGAGCATAACAATGAGCCGTATGTTCCCATGAAGCCAATAATTGAAGGTATGGGATTAAATTGGGCATCACAGTTTACTAAGTTAAAAAAACGCTTTAGTAAAGGTATTGTGGAAATCGCAATACCTTCTAAGGGTGGTGAGCAATCAATGATTTGCCTACAACTTAGAAAACTTTCAGCTTGGATGCTGACTATTTACCCTAACAAAGTTAAACCTGAAATTAGAGGTAACGTTATTCGATTTCAGGATGAATGCGATGATGTCCTTTATCAATATTGGACAGAAGGGGTGGTTGTTAACCCTCGCAAGTTAAGCGTGATGGAACAACTCAATGAAGCTTGTGCTGATTTTAAAAGAGATGAAGCGATTGCGAGTAAGTTTGGCAAAGGGTTAAACGCTTGGAAGGATGTTAAGCCTCAACATGAAAATAAAATTCAGAGCCTAAAAGAAAAAGCAGGGGAAATGGTACTTGATTTTATTTTGATGGAAACGGGTAAAGGTAAAATAACGAGGGGTAGTTGTGAATAAGTTAAAGCCCTGGTTTCCCATTTTATTATGGGGAGCTTTGTGTGTTGCTCTATTCTTTTCAACCAAAGAAATGATTGAGCTTGGTAAAGAGAATAAAGAGCTAAAGAAAACAAACGACTCTCTTGTGGTTGAAATGGCCGATTACGAAAAGCGCATTAACTCACTTCATGAACTTGATACAACACACACGATGGAACTCACAAATGCAAAAGCTGAAATTGATAGGTTGCGCGTTAGTGCTGGGCGCAACCCTGAACGGGTGTACATCAAAGCCGAATGTCCAAAGAGCGCTACCACTTCCACCTCCGGCGTGGCTAATGCAACCACCGCCCGACCTACTGACACCGCTATCAGAAATTATTGGTTACTCCGAGAGCGAATTGCAGAATCAGAGCAAGTGATATTGGGATTACAGGATTATATTAGGACGGAGTGTGTGAACTAAAAAAAGCCCTACGTAGGGTACGAGGGCTAAAATAAACCAAGTTGAAAAATATCAATCTTTAATTAGTATAGTATACGTAACTAAATATACTCATAGTACAAGAATAAAAATATTACTTTTAATTTTAACTGGAATTCTCTTTGTTAATTAATCCGTAAACTTATTACATTAGTTATCAAATAATATGTTTTTGTTTATGTTGAAATAAAATTTAAGTGTAATAATAATTATTAGATTACTTAACTATAAGGGTATTTATGTTCAATCATAGAATAATAAAATGCTTCTTTGGAGTTTGATGCCATCAATCCTTGATATATGCAAAATGGCACTTCATTATACTGATGTTTTTCCCCACATTTGAAATTAATTGCTAATGTTTTACTGTGGTAATCGTAAGCAACAGAGATGATGTTAGACGATGAAATATAAATTTTATCCATTAGAGTAAGCTCTATTAGGTAAATGTAATAAATGAAAAATAGGTTTTTGACCTTAGCTATTGTTAATCTTAGTAGAAATATTAAATTAGTTTTATGTGATAATGGAAAAGTAATGGAATTTATTATTTGTGTGAAGTTAATCACAATAAAGATATGGAATACTTAGAATAAAAAAAGCCCAGCATTAAGCATGGGCAAACTAACAAGATGTCAATCAAAGTATAGCGATGTTTGTTTAGTATAGATTAAATAAGTGTATATACCAGTTTACTGTTGTTAATTATCTAATTTTAATTAATTGACATAAAACAAGATGACTATACAGGGGTAAACTGGGCAGAGACTGAATTAATAGGGCAATTACTAATAGAGCGCTATTTAGGAAATTATTTAGTAGGTAGTTACCAGATCTCTTCATCAGCGGAGTATGGTTAAAAAAAAGGCCCTAAAGGGCCAAACACAAAAAGGCATGAAAAATAATCAATCAAAGTGTGAGTACAAATACTACATTAGAAAAATATTAAATAAAGTAACAAAGTGTAAGAATAAAAAAATACTTCTCCGTAAATTAAATTTAAGTAAAAAAAAGCCCACATACATGGGCAAAACTAACGAACCACAAAGTAATAGGGGGGAGAGATATTCTTTTAGTATAATCAAAGAAAGGAGAAATACTATTTTAATGTTATTAAATATTTTGTTTTATGTTAATCATTTGAATCTATGTTACTGAACCTGTTAGGTGTTATGTAGCTGGCATTATTGAGTTAATACAAAAATAAAAGTTAAACACCAAATGTGCCTCAAGTTATGAATGAACTAAATAACAGAACGTGGTGCAGTCAGAAGTAAAGTCGGGAAATCCCGCCTTTAAAATCAAAGGGGATTATCCTCCTCTTTAAAATGGCAAATATCTGCCCTTTAAATTATAGGAGATAACATGCCACCTCGCATACCTCGCGCATGTCGTAAACAGGGATGCGCCAAGACAACAACAGAACGTAACGGTTACTGTGAAGAACATCAGAACTTAGGATGGGAAACCCACCAGCGCGGTAAGTCTCGTCATCAACGTGGTTATGGTACCCAATGGGATAAGCTACGAGCACGCATACTCAAGCGTGATAAGTATCTGTGTCAGGAGTGTCTGAGAGCAGGACGAGCCACTGAAGCAAAAACGGTTGACCACATCATTGCTAAAGCACATGGGGGTACCGATGCAGAAGATAACCTACAAAGCCTGTGCTGGCCCTGTCATAGAACTAAGACAGCAAAGGAAGGGAAATAATTCCGTAGCTTAAAGCAACCCTATTATTCATAGGGGAGGGGCGGGTAAAATCCCTACCACTCTCGCCACCTAGGACCGCCCCCTTACCTCTTTTCACATCACCGCAGGTTAGAAAACTTTTTTTGGGGAACCCCAAGCAATTATTGATAGGAGATTTCTATTATGGCTGGACCGCCTAAAACCCCGTCACATCTGCAATTGGTGAGGGGGAACCCATCAAAACGACCGATTAATAAAAAAGAGCCAAAACCGCCAAAAGGGGTACCCCCAACTCCGAAGCATTTCACTAAGCAAGGTAAGTATTGGTTTAAGCGTATTGCTGAAGAACTTGATGCAATGGGTGTCATGAGTCAGATGGATGCTAAGGCATTGGAGTTACTCGTCGAAGCTTACACTGAATATCGACATCATTGTGATGTTCTCGATGAAGAAGGCTATACCTACAAAAACAATACAGAAAGTGGATTGATGATAAAGGCGCATCCATCCGCTGCAATGAAGGCCGATGCATGGAAACGTATTCGTGCCATGTTAAGTGAATTTGGTATGACTCCCGCTTCTCGAGCAAAAGTCACGATGAACACTCCCGCCGAAGAAGATCCTTTTGAGGCATTTTTGAAAAAGCGCAAATGATGAATGGCAATCGTAGCAGATGGAATTCAGTACGCCGAACAGGTGGTTGCTGGAGAAATTGTTGCGTGCGAACTGGTACGTTTAGCGTGCCAACGGTTTTTGAATGATTTAGAGCATGGGCCTGAGCGTGGCATCTATTTCATTGAAGATCGCGCACAGCACATACTTGATTTTTATAGTTTTATTCCTCATGTCAAAGGAGCATTAGCGGGTAAACCCATTGATTTAATGCCTTGGCATGTATTTATCTTAATTAATATTTTTGGCTTTGTTATTCCGTTAATTGATGAACAAACGGGTAAAAAAGTTGTAGATGAAGACGGTGATGTTGTCTTTGTCCGTCGTTTTCGCACAGCTTACAACGAAGTTGCACGTAAAAACGCAAAATCCACATTGTCATCAGGTATTGGGCTTTATATGACCGGTGCTGATGGTGAAGGTGGTGCCGAAGTTTACTCTGCAGCTACGACGCGTGATCAGGCTCGTATCGTATTTGAAGATGCGAAGAATATGCTGAAGAAGTCCAAAGCGACACTAGGTCGTTTATTTGAATTTAATAAACTCGCTATCTATCAAGAAAGAACCGCCTCTAAGTTTGAACCTCTTTCCAGTGATGCCAATAACCTTGATGGTTTAAATATTCACTGCGGTATTGTTGATGAATTGCATGCACACAAAACTCGTGATGTGTGGGATGTATTAGAAACTGCCACCGGTGCGCGTCTGCAGTCTCTTCTTTTTGGGATCACCACGGCGGGTTTTAATAAAGAGGGAATTTGTTACGAACTACGGGATTACGGTATTAAAGTGCTTCGTGGCCAAGTGGATGATGACTCGTTTTTCGCGATTATTTATACCTTAGATAAGGACGATGATCCCTTTAATGAAACCGTATGGCAAAAAGCGAATCCGGGTCTCGGTGTTTGTAAGCGCTGGGATGATTTACGCCGTTTAGCCAAGAAAGCCAAAGAGCAGGTTTCTGCACGGATTAACTTCTTCACCAAACACATGAATATTTGGGTCACGGCTGAATCTTCATGGATGGATATGATGAAGTGGGATAGTGCTCCTGAACTCGCATCACAACAGGAATTACAAACTTATCCGTTATGGGTCGGTGTTGACCTTGCTAATAAAATTGATATTTGTGCGGCAGCTAAAGTATGGAAACAGCCTGATAACGGTCATGTTCATGCTGATTTTAAGTTTTGGTTACCCGAAGACCGACTTGAGCGTTGTTCTAAACAAATGGCGGAGCTTTACCGCAAATGGGCTGATATGGGGTATCTCGAATTAACTGATGGTGAAGTTGTCGATCATGCTCAAATTAAAGAAGAAATCATTGAATGGGTGACTGGCGAGAACTTAAACGAACTGGGTTTTGACCCGTGGAGTGCGACACAATTTAGTTTATCACTGGCTGAAGAAGGGTTACCCCTTGTTGAGGTTGCTCAAACGGTGCGTAACTTTTCCGAGTCCATGAAAGAGATTGAAGCTCTGGTTTATGCGGGTAAGTTTCATCATGGTCAACACCCTGTTATGAACTGGATGATGTCGAACGTCACGGTTAAACCGGATAAAAATGACAATATTTTCCCTAATAAATCAACGCCTGAAGCCAAAATAGACGGCCCTGTTGCACTATTTACGGGTATGAGTCGATTATTGGTGAATGGTGGAGATCAGGAACAAAACCTCTCTGATGTCCTCGCTTCTCGAGGCTTACGCTCTCTCTAAGGAAATTTAATGAAATTTTTAACAATAACAGCCTTATTGGTTGGGATTGCGGGTGCCTTTTTGTTGTCATGGGGCGCTTGGTTAATCTACCTACCGATGGGCTATATTTGCGCGGGTTTATTGTGCCTTTTATGGTCATACCTTGTTTCAAGAGCGCTTGGACAACCTAGAAATAACAAGGAGGAATAATGTTTTTCCCTGGGTTATTTCAGAAATCTCAGAAAGAGATGACCTCATCAGAACTGAGTGAGTTAATTGGATTGTCTTATGACACTTATTCTGGTCGAAGAGTGAGTACACAACTCGCTATGCAACTGACTTCTGTATTTAGTTGTATTCGTGTTCTTGCAGAATCGGTAGGGATGTTGCCATGTTCTTTATATGAACAATTAGAAAGAGGAAATAAACGCGCCACCAAAGAACGGTTACACAAGTTACTGGCGGTTAAGCCCAATAATTACATGACACCACAAGAGCTTTGGGAGCTATTAATTGCCTGTTTGTGTTTAAGGGGGAATTTTTATGCTTATAAGGTGTACGCCCTAGGCGAAGTGGTTGAATTACTACCTCTCGATCCTAGTTGTGTCACGCCAAAATTAAATAGCCAATGGGAGCCTGAGTATCAGGTGACATTTCCAAATGGTAAAAGTGAAACACTGACACAGCAAGAAATCTGGCATGTGCGGATTTTTACTCTTGATGGTTTAGTGGGATTAAGTCCGATCGCCTATGCACGTCAAGCCATTGGTTTAGGATTAGCCACCGAAGAGCATGGTTCGCGTTTATTTGGAAACGGTGCGGTGACAAGTGGTGTATTACAAACGGATCAATATCTAAAAGATGATGCTTACGAAAGACTGAAATCTGACTTCGGTGAACGGCACCAAGGGTTAGCCAATGCACACAAACCGATGATTTTAGAAATGGGGTTGAAGTGGCAACAAATCAGTTTATCGGCTGAAGATGCGCAATTTCTTGAAACACGAAAGTTTCAGTTAGAGGAAATTTGCCGTATTTTTCGTGTTCCTCTCCATATGGTGCAAAACACCGATCGTGCCACATTCAATAACATTGAAAACTTGGGTATTGGTTTTATTAATTACTCACTTGTTCCCTACCTTATTCGTATAGAGCAACGCATTAATGCAGGACTAGTAAAAGCCAGTAAACAAGGCACTTTTTATGCCAAATTTAATACTGGTGCTTTATTACGTGGTGACATGAAATCGCGATTTGAAGCCTACTCAACAGGCATTAACTGGGGGATTTATTCGCCTAATGAATGTCGTGAACTCGAAGAGTTAAATCCTCGTGAGGGTGGTGATATTTATCTCACACCGATGAACATGACCACTAAGCCAGAAACCCAAAAACAAGAGGAGAAAGCGCATGCCGATGACGACCAAACAACGGCTTGATGTGCCATTGAAAATTAAGTCTGTTAGTGACTCTGGTGAGTTTGAAGGCTATGGCTCCGTTTTCGGGGTAAAAGACAGTTATGCCGATATTGTGATGCCGGGGGCTTTTCTTAATTCCCTGAGTCAGTGGAAAGAAAAAGGTACGTTACCTGCTTTACTTTGGCAACACCAAATGGCTGAGCCTATTGGTATTTATACCGAGATGAGAGAAGACAGCACCGGACTCTATGTAAAAGGTCGCCTGTTAATTGATGACGATCCTTTATCTAAACGTGCACATGCTCATATGAAGGCCGGATCACTCTCCGGCCTTTCTATTGGTTACATTCTTAAAGATTATGAATATGACCGCAGTAAAGATGCCTTTCTACTGAAAGAAATCGACCTATGGGAAGTCAGCTTAGTGACGTTTCCTTCCAATGATGAAGCGCGAGTCAGTGATGTGAAATCGGCATTTGCTCGTGGTGAATTACCTACACAAAAAAGTATTGAGCGAGTCCTGCGCGATGTTGGGCTTTCGCGAACACAAGCCAAGGCTTTTATGGCCAAAGGCTACGATGCACTTTCTCTGCGTGATGTTGAGCAAGAAGCATTAGAAACATTGAAATCTATTTTTAAATAATAAAGGAAAAATTATGGCTATTGATCATAAAGACGTCAGTGAAGTTGCGCAGGAATTAAAAGGTCAGTTTGATGAATTTAAAAAGTCGAATGATAAACGTATCGATGCAATTGAAGCTGAAAAAAGTAAGTTATCAGCAACCGTTGATACCTTAAATGAAAAATTATCAGAGCTGGATGAATTAAAAAGCAATTTAGAAGCGGAACTTGCTTCAGTAAAACGTCCAGATGGTAACGTGACGAATAAAGATGTCTCTGAGCATAAAACCGCGTTTGAATTATTTGTGCGTAAAGGTACAGATGATGGCCTTGCGGAATTAGAGCGTAAAGCAATGCAGGTCGGTTCAGATCCTGACGGCGGTTATGCGGTACCTGAAGAACTGGATCGTAATATCATTACGGCATTGCGTGATGAAGTGGTTATGCGCCAAGAGTGTAATGTGATTACGGTTGGCACAGAGAAGTTTAAACGCCTGATTAATCAAGGTGGCACTAATAGTGGATGGGTGGGTGAAGTGGATAAACGCCCTGAAACCAACACATCAAAACTCGCCTCTATTGAGCCTGTATGGGGAGAAATTTACGGCAACCCTGCTGCTACTCAAACTATGCTTGATGATGCCTTTTTTAATGTTGAGCAATTCATCACCAGTGAGTTAGCCACAGAATTTGCGGAGCAGGAAGAAGCGGTATTTACCCACGGTGACGGTATTAAAAAGCCTAAAGGCCTGTTGGCATACGGCAGTGACGATAAAGGCGATAAAGAGCGTGAGTGGGGTAAGTTACAGCATTTGTTATTGAAAAAACCAACAGAAATCACTGCGGATGAAATCATGAAATTGATTTACACCATGCGAAAGGTTTATCGTACAGGTGCTAAATTTATGATGAATAACAATACATTATTCCAAGTTCGTACACTGAAAGATGCTCAAGGTAATTATTTGTGGCAACCCGGTCTGCAATTAGGGCAACCTTCAGCATTATTAGGGTATGGCATTGCAGAAAATGAGCAATTTGCTGATGTCTCTGCTGATGCTGTGCCGATTGCTTTTGGTAACTTCAATCGCTGTTACACCATTCTTGATCGTATTGGTGTTCGTATGTTACGTGACCCATACACCAACAAACCGTTTGTACATTTCTATACGACGAAACGCGTTGGTTCTATGTTGGTTGACAGTAATGCGGTGAAGTTACTGAAAGCGGGAGCCACTAAATAATCTGAGTTTATGTATCTCAGTTTCATATATACCGCTTAATTGCGGTTTTTTTATGCCTGCGATCGAGATAGGTCGCAGGATTTATTGGAGGTTTCATGGCATTTCCAACTATCGATGAATTGAAACGCCAATGTTATATCGATGGTGATCAGGATGATGATTTGCTTCAACAAAATCTATCGTCAGCGATAGCCGAAGTGGAAAGATTAACAAACCGAAAATTGTATGATGATGAAATACCTGAAAATGATCATTATGGCTTACTTCTTTCCGAAGATATAAAAATAAGGCTCATGCAAATGGTCGGTTTTTGGTATGAGAATCGTGAAGGTCAATCACTCCCCGAGTCGCTATGTAATGCATTGCGTGAATATCGTATCAGACCTATGCGAGGGCAATCATGAAAGCAGGAAGATTGCGCCAAACTGTCATATTTCAACAGAACGTACCCATTAAATTACCTTCAGGGCAACTTAAAAAAGAGTGGGTTGATATCGCTTCAGTGCGATGCGAAGTAAAACATCTTTCTGGTCGTGAGCTGATATCAGCTAATGCTGAAATGTCAGAGGTTACTGTTAGAGTGTGGATGCGTTATCGATCCGATATTAACAGTACCTGC
This sequence comes from Proteus sp. G2618, assembly GCF_009915995.1. Classification (NCBI taxonomy): domain Bacteria; kingdom Pseudomonadati; phylum Pseudomonadota; class Gammaproteobacteria; order Enterobacterales; family Morganellaceae; genus Proteus; species Proteus sp. G2618. The sequence continues at coordinate 15,571 of NZ_JAABNI010000022.1, forward strand.
AGAATGGTTTGGCGTGAGCAAATTTATGACATTCAGTCAGTCATCCCTGATGGGAAATTGACTCGATTAGAATTGCTATGCAAACAAGGAGTTAAACAATCATGAATTTGGATTTCTCCGATCTACTCGACTTATCAAGAGAGTTAGATGTTTTAAGTCGAGCTGAAAGTCATCAAGCGATGCGAAAAGCAACCAATGCGGCCGCGACGTTATTACGTGATGAAATTAGAACGTCCGCACCACGAAAGACGGGAAAATTAGCACGAAATATAGTGACCCGTAATCACAGAATGCGCAATAAAGGCGAGGTTTCTTCGGGCGTTTATGTTCGAGGGAGTAACGCATCAGGCACAAACAGTGATACATCCATGAAAAGTGATCATCCTAATAATGCCTTTTATTGGCGCTTTCTTGAAGAGGGTACTTCTAAAATGGCGCCAAGGCCTTTTATACGTCCTACTTTTGATCGTGAATCGGATAAGGCAGCCAATTTAGCCATTAGCGAATTAAATAGAGCGATTGATGAGGCGCTAGGAAAATGACAGAGGCGGATATCTACGCAATTTTATCTCCTGTATTACCTGATAAAGTTTTTCCGTATGTCGCTCCACAATCAAGCCCTGCAATAACAGCGCCTTGGTGTGCCTTCTCTTTGTACGATGTCAAAGGCGATGTACTGAAGGGGCAAGCCGAAACGATGACAAATATTCAGGTTGATGTTTATGCCGATACGATTGATGAGGCGAGAACGCTTCGCTTGTTATTTGCTAATGCCTTAACAAAATTAAGCCCTGTTGAAATTTCAGAGAAACAAGACTACGAGCCAGATACAGGATTGTTTAGAGCAACATTTGAGTGCCAAGTTTGGCAATAGCATCGCCTTATTATTCACACTAAAGCCACCTTCGGGTGGTTTTTTTATGCCAATAGGAAATGATCATGTCTAGTAAATATGAAAAAACACAAGGCACTAAAATCAGTGTCTCGAAATTACCCGCAACAGAAGTTAACCCAGCTGATGCGGTATTTTTAGGGATTTCTTGCTCAACAAAAGAGATCAGTTATACCGGTGGGCAGAAATCAGATATTGATGTCACCACGCTCTGCTCTGAGGAGCAAGAAGTTACCAATGGATTATCCGCACCTGCAGAGCTCACCATTAATGGTAATTTCACCGATGATGAAGGGCAAGAAACATTACGTACCGCGTATGAAAATGATGAAGTTCATGCATTTAAAGTGGAGTTCCCTTCGGGTATTGGCTATACATTTTTAGCCGAAGTACGTCAAAACAGTTGGAGTGTTTCTACTTCGGGTGTGGTTTCTGCTTCATTTACCCTACGTTTAAAAGGTAAATCTAAGCCGATTAAAAACGGGACTGTTAATTTAAATAAAGGTAGCGAATAACCATGAAAAAACCGTCATTAAAATCACTGGCTTTAAGTGAAAAGAATGCCTTTCGCACAAAGAAAGTGAATGTTGCTGAATGGGAAAATGCGGTTGTTATGCTTCGTGAGCCGTCATCACCTGCGTGGATGAAATGGCGTGAAATTATTCATCATGATAATGCAGAGGATGAACATTCGTTATCTGACATTGAAATTGCACAACGTAATTTACGTGCCGATGTTGTGATGTTTATTGATGTGTTGCGTGATGAAAACGGGGATGTCGTTTTTGATGAATCAGACATCAACGATGTGATGGCTATTTATGGCCCTGTGCATTCTCGTTTATTAAAACAAGCGCTCGATTTAACTATTTCGGTTGATGATGCAGAAAAAAAGTAGCCCAGCCTGATACTTTCTTTTTAATGACATTGGCGCTCCGCATGGGGCGCACTCTTGATGAACTCACTCGCCAAATGAGCTTGAGTGAACTTCGGATGTGGATGGCTTTTGATCGCATTAATCCCATCGGTGATATTCGCAGTGATATTCAAACAGCACATATCGTTTCTTCTATTTATCACTCTCAAGGCGGTAAATGCACGCTTTCTGATGTGCTTTTACGCTGGGATCCCAAAGCAACTCAAGAAAGTGATGATAGTTCTAATGGGTTAGAGAATTTCTTTCAGTCTATTTCAGAAAATTAATTATTTTTGCGAGGATAAAATGGCAAAACTGCGTGAACTGATTATTAAAATTTCTGCTAATTCTTCCTCGTTTCAATCTGAAATAGCGCGGGCTTCGCGTATGGGAGAAAACTATTATCGGATCATTGAGCAAGGCGGGAGACGTGCCAGTGGTGCATCTCGTGAAATGCAACGCGCTATTCATGATCTAAATGGTGAATTATCGTCCATTAAAAATACTGTATCAGGCGTTGCGGGTGCATTTGCAGGAGCTTTTGCAACACAGCAACTTATCAATTATGCAGACACATGGAGTCAACTCAGCGGTCGATTAAAATTAGCGTCTACCTCGCTGGAAGATTTTAAACAAGCACAGCAAGAGTTAATGACGTTGAGCCAAAGAACGGGCACATCGATTGCAGCGAATACGAATCTATACAGCCGTGTTGCACAATCCATGCGTGATGCGGGTTATGCCTCAAGTGATGTTGTGAAAGTTACCGAAACCATTGCAACTTCATTAAAACTCTCTGGCGCCAGTGCTGAAGAAACCAGCTCTGTTATTACACAGCTAAGCCAAGCATTAGGTTCGGGTGTTCTTCGTGGTGAAGAGTTTAATGCTGTCATAGAGAATGGTGGTCGATTAGCAAAAATGCTGGCTGATGGTATGGGAACGACGATTGGTGGTCTGCGTGAAATGTCGCAAAATGGACTGCTCACGATGGATAAAATTGTTCCTATCCTGACGAATACGCAACAGTTACGAGCCGAGTTTGAGCAATTGCCAGCCACGGTAAGTGGGTCTGCACAGAAGATTGAAAATGCGTTCATGGCATGGATTGGCAATGTTAATGAAACATCAGGCGCTACTCGCACACTATCAACCGCAATGGAGGGGATCGCGAACAATATTGATGGTATAGCCTCTGTTTCTGGCGTGTTAATTGGCCTAGGTCTGGCGCGTTATTTTGGTGGGTTAACAACAAGTGTGGCAAATGCAACCATTGGGGTTGCGCGTGCAACAAAAAATGAAATCGCCTTAGCTCAAGCTCAGTTACAAGGTATTAAAATATCAACGGCTCGAGCAAGGGCAGCAGTCTATCGAGCACAGCAAGCTAGAGCTTCAGCACAAAGTGCTGAGCAACAAGCATTGGCTGAGCGTCGATTAGCTTCAGCGCAAGCAACATTAAATCGAAATATATCAGCAAGGCGTACTGCTCAAGAGAATCTTAATCGAATCACATCGACAGGATCTCGATTAATGAGCGGTGCTATGGGGCTAATAGGTGGGATCCCCGGACTTGTTATGGCAGGTGCTTCTGCTTGGTACATTATGTATCAGAATCAAGAGGAAGCGCGGCGTTCTGCTCGGGAATATGCCGAAACTATTAATCAGGTACAAGAGAATTTAAGAAAGATGTCTCTTCCTGATGTATCTGACAATTACGATAAAACGAACGATTCACTCACTGAACAAAATAGGCTAGTTACAGAGCAAAAAGGTAAAGTTGATGATCTAGAGAAACAAATTAGAGGTTACCAGCAGATACTTGCATCACCTGGTCCTAAGATGGGTGATTTCATGATAAATCATCTAACTAGTGAAGCTGATGTTGTTAATCAATTAGCTGAAGCTGAAAAAGATCTTGCAGCAGAAAAAGAACGCCTCATTCAAATGCAAGAGAAATCGACGGGAATTCAGTCTGCATTAAAAAACATTGAAGAACAACGAGTATTTTTAATTCGACAACAGGCTTCAGAGCAAAACAAAGCTCATCAAGCCTTGTTGTTTATGAATGCTGAGCAAACGAAGTTCAATCAGATCATGAATATTGGTAACAACATGCTCGCTACTCGGCAGGCACTAGTCAATATTCCTATGCGTATTCCTAATGCACCACTAGATGATAAACAGCAGACGCTAATAAATAACTCTGAACGAGAGAAAATTCTATCTTCATTAACGGGTGAAGCTAAAGTTATTAAACAAGCCGAATTTTCTGCCGATGATGTGGGGTTAACCAACACGCCTGAGCATGCCGAAAATCGCCAGAAATATATTAATAACCTAGTGACTGCTTTTCAAAATCGAGAAAAGCTAAATGAATCTCTTCAAACAGGAAAGGCAACACAAAGCGCCTATGAAAAGGCGCAAAAAGAAGCAGAAAGAACCGCAGAACAATATGAGCGGAAGATAGCAGATTTAAGTGTGGCAACAGAGGTTCAGAAGGTTAGAGCTTCACAAGGCGAAAAAGCCGCCTCTCTTTATGCAGCATCACATGAAAATGGGGCTAAATGGACGGATAAGCAAAGAGAAGCAATTGAACGCTCATCTATTGCTCTCGCAGAATGGACGCAAAAAGCAGATGATGCCGTCAAAAAGCATCGTGATATGGAAGACGCTCGCAAAAAACTGCAAGAAGCCACGGTCAAATTTAACGATGAAGCTACGTTAGCGACTCAAACCAATAGCATGAGTTCAAGAGAAAAAAGCTACTTTGAAGAAAGCCAGCAAATAGACCGTATCTACAATGAATCTGCAAAGAAAACAGAAGATATTGAAGCCAGATCTAAAGCATTAGATGCATTGGAAAATAAATATCGAAGTATTGCTCTCGCTGAATCTGACTGGACCGCAGGAATAACACGTGGAATGAAAGATTGGGTTCAAGAAAGCAGTAACTACGCTACTCAAACAGCCTCTGTTGTTCAAAATGCAATGGGAGGAATGGTTGACACGATCAGCGATAAATTAAATGGCAATAAAGCCAGCTGGAAAGATTGGTCTGTTAGCGTGTTGAAATCTATTCAGAATGTACTCATTAATGCGGCAATCGTGAATAGCCTTAATACAATGGCCGGTGCTGGTGGTTGGATGGGCGCTGTTGGTGGATTTTTAGGTGGTGTTGCCCACGCTAAAGGTGGGGTACATAGTTCAGAAAGCCTTGGTTCTTATAGTAATCAAATCGTTAGCTCACCCACGTATTTTGCCTTTGCTAAGGGGGGCGCGCCTAATCTCGGACTCATGGGCGAGGCAGGGAGTGAGGCTATAATGCCATTAACTCGAACTGCAGATGGCAACTTAGGGGTTAGAGTTGTTGGTGGTAATAATCAAGGCGCTCCTTCAGCACCACAGGTTTACATTACCATTGACGGTAACGGTAATTCAGAAACTCAATCAACGAATGGATTCGAGCAGTTTGGTGCGGAGATTGGCCGATTTGTTGATAGCCGTTACCGAGAGTTAATGTCTAAAGATATTAGGCCGGGTGGTTTAATTTGGAATGCAACTCGAGGAGGCCGTTAAAAATGGAAACATTCACTTGGTGTCCGCGTGTAAATCCGACTGAAGATGTCTCTTACAACACAAGGAAAGTCAAGTTTGGGGATGGTTATGAACAAGTTTCTGGCAATGGTTTAAATTCACGCAGTCAGAAATGGTCAATGGAGTTTGTGGGTGATGAAAATTATATTTCAGCTATTCGTCACTTTATTGATAAACACGCAGGAATAAAGTCATTTTTCTGGAAACCGCCTCTTGAGCCACTTGGATTGTATCGTTGTGATGAACACAAACTCATTCCGAACGGTGCAGGAAATTACACCCTTTCTTTGGTTTTTATTCAGGCATTTAAATCATGATCACAGCCGATTATCAAAAATTAGAGCCGGGCAATACTGTCCGGCTTTTTGAAGTTGATGGTACAGAATTTGGTGTTCCTAATATTCTGAGATTCCATGCATACAATATTCCCATCACGGAAGAGGAAATGCAAAAGGCTAAAGGAGAAATAGAGGCTAAGTCCATTTGGTGGCAAGGGAATGAATATGGGGCATGGCCAGTTCAAATAGAAGGGTTAGAGTCCTCTACAACGGGATCTAGTGCTAATCCTAAATTGTCAGTGGCTAATTTAGATAGCTCAATAACCGCATTATGCCTGCATTATGATGATATGTTGAAAGCAAAAGTGGTTATTCACGATACACTTTCTCATTATCTCGATGCAGAAAATTTTAGTGATGGAAATGCTTCTGCAGATCCTACCCAAGAGCGAGTGTCTGTCTTTTATATTGATAGTAAAAGTGCAGAAATAAATGAATTTGTTGAATTTACACTGGCGAGTCCAATGGATTTACAAGGTGTGATGATACCTACTCGGCAACTACATTCAATGTGTACGTGGTGTTTACGTGGGCAATATAAATCGGGAGATGGGTGTGATTATGCAGGGCAAAATGGTTATTTTGATAAACAGGGTAATCCTGTTGACGATCCATCACTAGATAAGTGCAGTGGTTTATTGAAAACGGGGTGTGTACCGCGATTTGGTAAAAATAATCCTCTTCCTTTTGGTGGCTTTGTCGGAACCTCATTGTTACGGAAATAATAATGATGCAAAAGAAAATACGAAAGGCGATATTTTCTCATGCAAAAAAGGAATATCCCAAAGAAGCATGTGGCGTTATCGTACAAAAATCCAGAGTAAAGACATATTTACCTTGCGTAAATGTAGCTACAACACCTCAAGAACACTTCGTTATTTCTCCTCAAGAATATGCATTATGTGAAGACCAAGGCGTCGTTATTGGTATTGTTCATAGTCATCCAGATGCCACGACTCAACCTTCTGAGTTAGATCAGGCTCAATGTGATGCACTGGGTATCCCTTGGTATATTGTCAGTTACCCCGAGGGGGATTTTCGTGAAATTCTTCCTCGAGGCGAACTTCCTCTTATTGGCCGTCCATTTGTACTTGGTTTTACGGATTGTTGGGGCCTAATAATGAGTTATTTTAAGCAGACACATAATATTGTATTACCTGATTATCGTGTTGATTATCCGTGGTGGGAGCAAGGTGAGGATCGCTATATGGATAATTGGCAAGAAGCGGGGTTTGTAAAAGTAGAAGGTGAACCACAAGCAGGTGATATGGTTGTTATGCAGGTTCAATCCAATGTTGCAAATCATGCCGGTATTATTCTGGATGATGGTATGTTGTTGCATCACCTTTATGGGCGATTAAGCCAACGAGTTCCTTATGGTGGTTATTGGCGAGATAGAACAATTATTATATTGCGTCATTTATCATTAATTAAATAAAAAGTATTTATTTCTATATTTGCCTTTCATTCTTATTATCAAATTATTAACATGTTCACGTTTAATTATAAAAACTGATATGGAGTGATAATGAAAAAATTTGGTTTTTTTACATTTGCTATTGGTGTTATCAGTATAATTATCGGATTGATAATATTAATGAATATTAAAACGGAATATGATTCTGTTAGATTATTTCCTAATGCAGTAGTTTCTATGTCCATCGGTTGTTTTTTAACTTTAATAGGCTCTATTTTTGCAGGCTGTGGCGCTATTGTTGAAGAAATTAGAGGAGGTAAATCATCTCTTACTAATAATCAACAAATAAATAATCAATCAATTGAAAGTGAATTTTTTGATATAGGTAAATGGTCTGCTTCTAATTTTGTTATTAGAGGAAGTGATGGACTGAAATTTGATGAAGAAGCAGTAACTAAATTTGTCGAAGAAATGAAAAAATCAAAACCTGCATATAACGGAGCACAGTTAATAGCATTTTATAAGATGGATATAAACGCTATAACAAACGGTTTTCCAGAATCATTAAGATCAAAATTTACTGAAGATTTTGAAAATAAAGTAAATCATTAATCATTCAAACATCTTAAATATAACCCGCCAAGTGCGGGTTTTTTTATGGAGTTTTTATGCAAGAAGAAAAAATGGTAACAATAGAGTTAAGCGGAATATTAGGCAAAACATTTGGTAAAACTCATCAGCGCATAATTACGACAACATCAGAAGCAATCAGAGCACTTTGTTGTACCTTAAATGGATTTGAACAGTATTTAAATACCAGTAAATCACGTGGATTAACATACGCTGTATTTAAAGGGAAAAAGAATATTGGTGTTGATGATCTTAATTTCCCGATATCAGAAGAAATTATTCGTATCGTTCCCATTGTGATGGGGAGCAAAAGAGGTGGTGTTTTTCAGACTATTTTTGGTGCCGTCCTTGTTGCTGCCGCTATATGGCTACCTTGGGGTTCCGCATTATGGGCCAGTAACCTTTTATTTGCTGTTGGCGCATCAGTCGCTATTGGCGGTGTTATTCAAATGCTTTCACCTCAACCGAAAGGTCTTGCAATGCAAGATCAGGGCGAAAACAAACCTTCGTATGCATTTGGCTCTCCTACTAATATCGTTTCTCAAGGTTACCCTGTGCCAGTGCTGTATGGCGAAAGAACTATTGGTGGTGCCATCATTTCTGCCGGTATTTATGTAGAAGATCAGCAATAAATCTATTTGGAATAATCTAATGAGAAAAACAATTCACGGTCAAAAAGGGGGCGGTGGTAGTCCTCGTGTGCCTGTTGAGCAACCTGATGATTTACAATCTATTGCTAAAGCAAAGTTACTCATTGCCTTGGGTGAGGGAGAGTTTGCAGGAGAGTTAACGGCACAAAATATCTTTCTTGATGGCACACCGTTAGAAGACACTGAAGGAAATGCAAATTTTAGTGGTGTGACGTGGGATTTTAGACCAGGCACACAAGCACAGACTTATATTCAAGGATTACCTAGCGCTGAAAATGAGATCAATGTTGGTTCAACGATTTCGAGTAAAACACCGTGGGTTCACACATTTACCAATTCACAATTATCGGCTATTCGGGTTCGTCTAAAGTGGCCTTCATTATTCAAGCAAGAAGATAATGGGGATTTGGTGGGTAATGAAGTTAAATACGCCATTGATTTACAAACTGATGGTGGTAGTTGGAAAACCGTTATTGATAGTGCTGTGAAAGGAAAAACGACATCAGGTTATGAGAGAGCACACAGAATTGATTTACCTGAATCGACAACATCATGGTCACTACGTGTTAGAAAAGTCTCTAATGATGCTAATAGCAGTAAAATTGGTGATACGGTTGTTTTGCAAAGTTACACTGAAGTCATTGATGCTAAATTCACCTATCCTCATACAGCGTTACTTTATATTGAATTCGACTCTAAACAATTCAACGGCTCTATTCCGCAAATAACGTGCAAACCGAAAGGACGCATAATCCGAATACCTTCAAATTACAATCCTATTGATCGCACCTATGCGGGTGTGTGGGATGGTTCCTTTAAATGGGCATGGACCAATAATCCCGCATGGGTTTTCTACGATATTGTCATCTCCGATAGATTTGGTCTTGGACAACGAATAAATCAACAACAGATTGATAAATGGGAGTTATACCGTATAGCGCAGTATTGTGATCAATTGGTACCCGATGGGAAAGGTGGTGATGGCACCGAACCTCGTTATGTCTGTGATGTTTATGTGCAAGATAGAAATGAAGCGTATAACGTGTTACGTGACTTTGCGGCCATCTTTCGAGGAATGACCTATTGGGGGGGCGGTCAGATTGTGACATTAGCGGATATGCCTCGTGATATTGATTATAGCTATACCCGAGCCAATGTGATTGATGGCAAATTTATTTATTCAAGCAGTAGCAGTAAAGAAAAGTATTCCACAGCATTGGTTTCGTATTCAGATCCGCAGAATGGATATGCTGATGCAATGGAGCCAGTGTTTGAACCTGATTTAGTTTCTCGGTTTGGGTTTAATCAATTAGAAGTTACCGCAATTGGTTGCACCCGACAAAGTGAAGCAAACAGAAAAGGGCGCTGGGGAATACTGACAAACAATAAAGATAGAATGGTGACATTCTCTGTCGGGTTAGATGGGAACATTCCGCAACCTGGTTACATTATCGCTGTTGCTGATGAACTATTGTCAGGAAAAGTCACTGGCGGTCGAGTGAGTGCCATCAATGGCAGAAATATCACGTTAGATCGTGTTGCAAGTGCTGTGAGTGGTGATCGTTTAATTCTCAATCTTCCTTCAGGGCAATCGCAAGCAAGAACGATACAAACAGTATCAGGGAAAGTGATCACGGTTACAACGGAGTACAGTGAGACACCAGAGACAGAATGCGTTTGGGTTGTCGAATCAGAAGAGCTGTATGCACAACAATATCGCGTTGTTAGTGTTACAGAAAATGAATCTAATCAATTTACTATTACCGCCATTCAGCATGATCCCAGTAAATATGAACATGTTGATTCTGGCGCATTGATTGATGAAAGGCCCATTAGTGTTATTCCTCCTAATAACCAGCAAGCCCCGAAAAACATTGTCATCGACTCTTACTCCATTGTAAGCCAAGGCGTTAGCATTGAAACGATGCGAGCACAGTGGCCACAAGTTGAAAACGCAATCTCTTATGAAGCGCAATGGCGTAGAAACGAAGGTAACTGGGTCAATATGCCTCGTAGCTCCATTAACTCTATTGAGGTTCCTAATGTTTATTCCGGTCGATACTTAGTCCGTGTTCGAGCCATTAATGCTTCTGAGATCTCAAGCGGATGGGGATATTCTGAAGAAAAAACGTTAACCGGAAAAATAGGAAATCCACCAAAGCCGGTTAACTTTAGAGCGTCACCATTAGTCTTTGGCATTAAGTTAGACTGGGGATTTGGTGAAAACACCAGTGATACATTAAAAACTGAAATTCAGTACAGCAAAACGAATGATGGTGAAGGCCTGATGTTGTTATCTGATGTTCCTTACCCATCTAAAACCTATGAAATGGCGGGTTTGTCGGCAGGAGTGGCTTTTTATTTTAGAGCAAGGCTGGTGGATAAAACAGGCAATCAATCTGAGTGGACTGAGTTTATTCGGGGGGAATCGGAGTTTGATGTAGGTACGATATTGCCAGAGCTTGATGGGCACTTCATGTCATCAGAAGCCGGTCGGCAACTCAGTGAACGCTTGGGTTGGAATGCTGAGACAGCAATTATTCTTAGTAATGCTGACTCTCAACTATCACGCAGTTTGTTAGTGAAACACGGTCAATCACAAGCTGGGATCAAAGAGCTATGGCAAGTTCGTGCAACGGATAACGAAGCATGGGCGCAGGAAGTTAAAGAAATTTACTCTGCGGTTGGTGATAACACGTCTTCAATTAAAGAGACTCAAACGTCAATTACTGAGCTAAATAAAGCTTTCAGTCAAACAACTACGGAGATCCGCACAGAGTTAAAAACAACTAACCAAAATTTAGCTGACACCAACCAGAAGTTAGGCAATACAGATAAAGAAGTTGGTCGTATTCGTGCTGATGTTACGACGAATAAAGAGGCAATATCTGAAACAAATAAAGCTATGGCTAAATCAGAGGAGCAAGTGCAAGCCCAATTCGGCAAACAGCAGGGCATGATTAACCAAAAAATGCAGGCCGAGTTTAGTCAAACGGGCGACGGTGTTGTCACGCACTCAATCAATATCACGATTGTTCATAACAACGTGAAATATAACGCAGCAGGACAAGTTATTAGTGCTCAAGTTAAGAATGGCAAGCTTGAAAGTTTTATAGGCTATAACGCTAATAATTTCGCGTGGTATAACCCAGTAAACGGCAAGATGGAACTGTTTATGGCGGTTAAAAATGGACAGCTATTTGTTAGAGAGGCATTTATTGGTGATGCCACTATCACCAGTGCAAAAATTGCTGATGTATTGCAATCAACTAATTTCAGCAATGATAAAAAAATTGGCTATCAATTAAATATGCGCACAGGGGAGGAAATAAAATATGGAAATAACTCGCAGGGCTACTGGATTGAAACAAACGTATTAAAACGCTTGTTTGATAAAAACGGCACAATGCGGATCAGAATGGGGATGTGGTAATGGGGATGGGATTAGAAATTTATGATGAAAAAGGGCGGTTAATTATTGGTGAAGATACTATCATTCCTCGTTATTTAGGAAAGTTTGATTTGCCATTATCACAGTATGGTTCATTGATTATTCCTGAAATTTCATATGGTGGGGAAATAGTTTGCCACTTTTGGATCCGTTATCGCTCTATATTCTCTAACTCATTCCACAAGATGGGGCCAAATGAACGAACTAGTTATTCAGTGAGCGGGACTACGTTAAATTATCGTTGTGATTATAACGTTTATCGATGGGAGCAAAATGGAGGGGGAGGTGGGCAAACGCAGACAAATGATAGTTTTTCAAATCATGTAGTTGTATGGGCGGTGTAATATGATTGGTGCTGAAATATACACAAAAAATCGCTTAACTCAATTCACAGATAGTTTGGAGACGATGTGTGTTTTAAAGAAACTTCTTCCGTCTGAGGTAACGACAGCATCAGGCCCTTATGATGAGTTTCCCATTATTTATGCACTGAGTGGGCAGTGGTTAGTAGCGCCCATATCTAAAGTCGAAATTCCTACACATGGTGTTGGTTTTGAGGTGTATGACGCTGACGGTAAAGTAAAATTTTCATCATTGGCTAAGCTTGTCGCATTTGAAAAATATTATGATGTAAATATGGATTCTGCGGGTAAGGGAAAATTTCGAATTAATGGTAAAGCAGGGCATCGATATGGAATGATTCAAACGCGATCTCTAAGTTATTATCACAATACAAACATACGTAGTTATATTGATCCGGTCACTTGGGATGAGGTTTGGGCATTTAACAGATATATTGAACATTATGTTGTTATTGATGATTTAGGGGGGCTAACTTTTGAGTACAAATATGAATTTCTGGGTGAAGAAGATGGTTGGATTAGTATGCCACCCAGTAGGGAGGGCTCCGGATTAATGCAACAGGGTCTAATGATAGACGTTTCAATGCTCGAAGACTAAATACCGCATATTGCGGTTTTTTTATATCTAAATTCCAGGAATAAATAAAAATGATATACACAACAGGCACAGTCTCTACTGTGTCAGGGTCTGCTATTGTCAAAGGCACTGGCACTAAATTTAAAAATAATAATCCAGCCATTAATATTGGAATGACTATTTTAATTAAATCGGGGAATACTAATATTCCCTACATGATTAAATCCGTTAATTCCGACACTGAATTAGTATTAGCACAACCGGCATTAGCCACAGCAACTAACACAGCATTTTCAATTCATATCACTGAACCTGATAATAACAGCGACGCAGCTAGAACTATGGTCGCTATTAATAGTTATGTTGAGTATTTCCTTGATGCAATGAACACATGGATGACTCAAACTGGGCAGACAAAAATTGAAATGCCAAATGGTGAAGTTGTCACTCTCGATAGTATTAAAAAAATGCAGGGGGATATACAAAATAAGGCCGATAAATCAACGACAGCACTTCAACTATTTTCGGGTGGAGTGAGAGCTCCTTATGTAGATGCCATTCAAGGAAGTGATTATTTTGGTTTGAGGGCATTTAATAACATCCCATCGTTTTATGCTTCATTTAATGGAAAGGGCTATAACATAAATGTGCCAATCAAACAGGGTACAATGATGCTGGTTGGAGATTATGGTATCGGTGGGATCGCTCCAAGAGTCACTAATGATGAATTAAAAGGTACTCTATTCAGCCAATTTATGGCAATGGGAGCAGGGAGTGATTCAAATCATTTCGGTAGTTATGGTGGTGGTATATCAATAAAGCAGAGTGAAGATGCATCACTTCGAATGTTCGTTACGGGGAATGCTGATTTTATTGCTGAATATTATAGTAAAGGTGCAAATGTTGTTAGAAGTAACACAATGTGGGGAACTAGGAATACCACAACGGACCCTCAAGGGTTCATCAAAAAAGCTTCTCCAATCGTTAACATCAACTCCGATGGCACATTCATAACTAACGACGAATCAGAAGGCGCTACGGTTACTCGAGTATCTCAGGGTGAATATCTTATCGAAGGTGTGCTGGGTTTTAACTCAGATGCAGGATGGGGCGGTGTTGATGGCGGTATTGAAATTCCACTCGATGTAAATAAACAACCACTTATTTGGGTTAACTCTGAAGTTAATAAAGACGGTTCTATTCTCGTTAAAACGTATCACCGCACTCATCCTAATGCACCTAAGTTCGCCCGTAATGATATTGACAGCTATAATGATGGCGACCCAATTGATATCCCTGATGGTCGTTTTATTTCTGTTCGTGTACAGATGCCAGAGCAATCAATCTATAACGTGAGAATGCGTGAGATGGAAGAAGCGCAGAAAGCGGAAGAGGAACGCAGACAAAAAGAAGAGGAGATGAAAGCACAATTCGGGTTAGGTGAAAATGAAATACTATTATGATAGATGTATTATGATGAAATGAATTTTGGGTTTCATTATGGTTTATTTTTATTTACTTTTTATAGTGAAAATATTCACATATCTTATGTATACATAAGATTATTAATATATTAGCTCCCCACTCTTGAAGTGGGGTTTCTTTATTATCAATAAATTCTATCAAAATCTTCATCATTACTATCCAAAAAACAATTGAAGCGTTCTGATTCATTAGATATTCTAAAACATTTTTTCAATACATTTGCATTTCTATCATGTGTATTTTGGTATTGAATTTTCTCGCTCGGGGATAGTTCTGAATAAATAACTCGTTCTTGACATCCAGTGGAGAGTAATGACGTTAGTAATAATAAAGAATATCTCATGTTTTTATTTCTTTTAAATATTTAATAATAAATTGGTTAAAGATATAACCGCTATATCTAATAAATAGAATAACTATTAATTTTGTTCTTTACAAGTTATTTTAAATTAAAAATATAATTGGTTTTGTTTTCATTTTTACAACATTAAATTTAATGTGGCGTCTTTATTTTTTACTTATTAGTACATTGTTTACCTTCACCTTACATTCTTGAACAGCTTTAAATAAACTATTCATGTATTTATTAGCTTCATCAGATCCTCTTATGTATTCTTTTGTGTATAGTAAATCTTCTTTTTTTATATCTTTTAATTGTTCTTCATATAAACAATTACACATCTCACTCGTATAGATGGCATCATTTATGCATCTTTCGATATAGTAGTTATTTGCGTAACAATTACTAATTATCATCCATGATAACATAATGTTAATGAGGTGTTTTTTCATAAATTACCTTTGTTGTATTATGAGTTATTATATATATATTTATTTTATCACGTTGGGATAGTAACGGTAAACAATATCTTTTTTACATAACAGGAACAAGGTGTTAGTTCTTAGAAGAAGAGTAAAAACATAATACTTTTTTAAATTATCTTTTTGTCTTTTTTATATATATTGTATAACGATATTGAATTATACTTTGTTTTATATTGGGTTTAGTTTAGTAAAATATTATTTAAATTGGTTTTTATGGGTAAAAGGGACTTTATTTTAATTAATAAATCAGTAAAGTGATTCATCGGTGGGGGATATATCGTTATAAAAACATCTCAAAAATATGGATTATGATTATCTAAGAATTATTTAGAGTTAATAAAAATTAGCCTCATATGAGGCTTTGTGATTACTTGTATCTATGATAATGAATAGTATGGAATACTACTCTTCTTTTATCGATGATAGTTTTTCACACCATGCATCAAGCGTTTCTCGTTTTTCTCTTAAATAATCATACCTGTCATAATGTTTCTGAGAAACGCCGGGTCTTTTATGGTTTTGTACCATATCCCTTAACTCAGAACTAATCCCCATCTCTCCAGCCAATGTTTTAAATGTTCTTCTTACATCTCTAGGCGTGAATTTATCAAACTCATTTTTCTTACAAAATTTATTTAATTGTTTAGCGTATTCAGATGTTAATAGATGTCCTTCTTTAGTATCAGCAGGGAAAAGATAATTAGATGTTGGATACAATAGCTCTTGGATATTAAGAATATCAATGGCAGGTTGAACCAAAGGGATCACATGATAATCGCCTGTTTTTGAAATGTGGGGTGGAACCGTTAATGTATTGTTCTTTTTATCCCAATTGTCGCGAGTATTAGCCAGAATTTCCCATGGTCTTTGTCCCGCGGAATAAACGCAAAATAGAAATAGACGCGCATAATCTGAGTTAATAGGGCATTCGATGGTGGGTTTATTGAATAGCTCTAATAATAGCTTCAACTCATCCCATGATAGAAATCTATCTAACGCTTTATCTGCACCTTTTTGTCTAGGAACCACAGTGACAGGATTTCGTTCCAATCCATAAATAACACGCTCGTTTATTTTTGCTGGATCATTATCGGCAAACAAACCGAAGTTGAATACCGTATGTAGGTTTGCTCTTACTTTGTTTGAACCAGCCAAAGCACCTCGGGAGATAAATTCAGAAAGTATTCTTTTTATATGATCTGGAGTCACATCTTTTGCAGGCATAGAGGCATCAATATGTTTACTATCTAGAACCTGATTTAGTCTGTTTTGAGTTTTATCATATGAACGTTTGCCTTGTCGTTTCTGATCTTCAATGTAGTCATCAAAAAGCTGTTTTACTGTGGCGTGTTCATATTTAATTTTCTCAGGGGATGATGATTCTGTAGCTGCTGCTACGGATTTTACTGCAGCATCTGCTAGTGATAAATTAGGGTAATCACCAAGCGATATAAATTTCTCTTTTCCATCTTTGAAGTAGCGGTAGACGAAAATTTTTCTTCCTGATGGATATGTTTTTACACCAAGGCGTCCGGTTCCTCTAGTCGCTGATGCTTGCCAAGTATAATACGCAGATTTCTTTGGTTTCAGTCCTCGTATTTTACTATCAGTCAGTAATACGCTAGCCATAACTAATTTCCATTTACGGGTTGTTTGCGGGTCAAGTAACGGGTCAAGTAACGAAGAAATGATATGAAACTAGCTGAAATCATGCAAGGTATATAAATCCTTATAAATCAAAAAGATGAAATCTTGTGAAATTATATAAAACCCAATGAAATCAGTATGTAACGCCCTTCTAAGCCGTAGGTCACAGGTTCGAATCCTGTAGGGCGTACCATTTAAAATCAAGCAGTTATTCTCCTTTAAATTCAACTAGATTTCCTCCTTGTGTCATGTTTGTGTCGTTATCATTAAAACGCCATCAATTTTGCACGCATGCTCTGTTTTCTATTAGGCTATAATCGGGCAGTAGCGATCATGTTTTTTATACGACAAAAAAGACCTGCATCAACACGATGATGATCTTGATTAAGTCATTTATTGATAACATTAATGGATTGAAAACATAAAAAAATAATATGGTTATGTATGTTAATCCCATTTTTCGGTATGACTAAGGATGAGTCTGATGTTGTTTACACTCCTTTAGAGTTATTGGAGATGACCGTTGCGAATAAAATCCCAGATAGCAAAACGCCCATTTTGGATAAATCTGATAGTTCTAAAATATTATTTACTGAATGCAAATCAATAGCGAAGACCGTAATTTCTAATTTCAGTAATGCTTACCCAACAGTGATTGACGTTGATAGTGGAACATACTTTAAAGTAAGAATCGGATCAGTAAATGAGGTGTTTATCCTAGAGTGCGTTAATGGTGAAAAACGAGTTTACAGGGCTAAATATAAACCCAAAAGTAATTAGTTTTTATGTGGAATAGCTGATTATTTGCAGAATAATAATGATGATTTTCGGACACGTTAGAAAACCCATAAAAGCGAGATGGATAGCGACAAAAATAAACGTTGAACCCTGACAAATCTTAACATTTTTTAATGCCAAAAACCTAAGGGATCCTAAGATTATTACTGGGGAGATATTAACAATTGTAAACGTTTGGATGATAATATTTGATAACGTATTTCCATGAATGCCATTTCACGAAACCTTATGTCATTGATATTTTACTACTAGCCAAAACTAGTCTTGCTACTTCATAAAACTTCAGGTTGAAATTAATTATCTCTACAATATATGATGTACTAAAATGATTAGATTAATAATTTATTTTCCCAGAAATACTCTTGTACGTTTCCATTTTTTCATAAAGAAATACTAAAGTAATACAACGTTTGATAAGGCATGCTATTTTCAAATATTTCAACAACTAGAGCTATCCATAAAGCCCTTATGAAATCAGCCTTCGGTATTCTGATATCTATTGATGTCTATCAGAATTTGAACCTATCTAATTCCTAATGTGAAAGCGATGCCATGAGCATTGTCACTTGATAGATAGCCAATCCCTGCTTTTATTTTCACTTGGTTATCATAAAACTTAATAGGAGTTTCTAATGCAAATGAAGTATTGTTAATAAAACCAAATGATAATTCTCTATAGCCTTCTCCATAGAATCCACCAATATCATTGGATAAAATTAAATTAAAATTTACACCATTTAAGTTAATTAGGTCATTCATAATATATTCGCCACCAATAGACCATGTCCCTGTATTATTATTGATGTTTAGTTTTTTTTCATTGCCAAAGCTATTAGTAAACATATATGATATATGACCATATATATTAAATTCATCATTGTTATTTAATTTGTTATTATTTCTTAGCCCAAGTTTTGGTGTTATATGAAATGTATTTATGCTCCAATCTAATAAACCCTCTTCACGCAATATCTCTTTCATTTGTTCATTACCATGAAATGAAGATTTATTATTCATATTTGAATAACCAAATTCTAATTCATTTTCTATGCTAAATTTTTCATTTATTGGGTAGGTTATTTTTGGGGTAGCAGATAGGCTAAAAACATCCCAATGAGCACGCAGGTTACCTAGAGAGTCAATATTGGCTGGTGAGGATTTAATTTTAAGATAGTTACCGTTTAATTTCATAGATAAGAAATAATCTTTTGTTACATAAAGATTTTTGAATTCATAGGGTAAAGAATATTTGTCATAGCTAAGTTCATTTGAGTTTAGTTTTGACGCGCTAATATCATCAGTCAATGAAAGAGCTAGTAACTTTGCATAGGCTGCATTTAGATTTTCATCAGCATAAGTGCTACATGCATATAATGCATAAAACAAGAATAGTAATTTTGAAGATAATGATTTCATTATATATTCCTATGATTAAGTGGTAACACTATGATGCTTTTATTCATTTTTATTTTCATTATGTTAGCTTAGTAAGCTAATTGAAAGAGTAAAATAGCAATAAGTAAATTAAAAAAATAGATTTGCTAAGGATATATTACAATATTAAATTCACTGTAAAAAAATAACACATTATGATGATAACAATATGAGTACTTTAAACGTAAAAACAATTAAGAATATCATATTAATAACAGCAATAAAATACTATAAGAAACGACAAGAAAAATAATAAGATTATTCGCAAAATTAACTTAATTCAGATTTTTGTGATTATGTTCAATAGATAAATGAAAATGAGTTAAAAATAGATTTAATAAAGAGTAATGTTGAGATGGTTTTATCTATAGAGAGTTAATTAATATTGTTTGTTTTATATTATTAATGAGGGGTCGGATATAAAATCTCTAATACTAAAAATATTCAATTAAATACGTTTAACTTACAAGGTGTTAATAATTGATTATTTTTTTTAACAAAGAAATCAAGCGATTGATTTTATAAATAGATGAGGTTTTATTTAAATAAAAGAAGATGAAAAATTGCGATATTCTTTAACTAAAATAGTTTAAATATTAAATTAGATAGCGCTAAACAATATTGTTGCATTCTTATCTAAGATTACGGCGTTTCTTATTTCTTGAAACAACAATCTCATTTGATGACAAAGTTGTTTCAGCCCAAGCATTTAGCATTGGTGACATTATTTCGGGTGTAATCAACAAACTTTGTGGCGATATTCCTAATATTAAAGCAATAGCAATAAGCTGATCGACGGTTATCTTAAGATGCCCATTTTCCAAACGCGAATAGTGTTGCTGACTGATACCAAGCCTTCTTGCTATCTCGATACCTGTTATTTTTAGCTGCTTTCTTTTCTGTTTAATTCTCTGACCTACAACAATATTAATTGAACTCATATTAATCCCTCTTTTTAAAAGAGATTACAGTAAAAATACTTAAAGATCGATATGAGCGATCAAAAATAGATTATTAATAGTTATTATCTATCAGTTTTTATTTATTAAAAGATTTAAACCGTTTTACCTAAATCAAATAATTAGATAAATTACATTAGTTTTTAGCAGTATTTTTGTTTGTTAATGACGAAATAAGAGTGTTGATTAAGAATAATATGAGTTAATTGGAGGTTAGTGAGAATGGAAGGCTCCATTTTGCAGTGCTTGTTTGAAACGATGGATGATGATCCGTATCCGATAAGAATAAGTTAATTTTTTTAAATGGTTATTTGATTAATCTATTGGTTATTCAGATTTCTATCATAAAATAGTGTTTTCTTTACCCCTGTTTTCCATTCAATGAGATATGTGTTTTGATAGAATTTATATTCTTGATTGTCATCGTTCAATGCATTTCGAGGATACTATTCTGTTTAAGCACAAAAAACCACGGTATTTCAGTATTTATAGAGCTACTGTGATAAGGTTTTAAATATAATATTAATAATACCAAGACAGTAGGAAGAAAAGATGAAAAAAGGATATTGGATTACATTATTTCTACTGACTTTATTTTTCATTCTTATTTTTTGGATATTAAAAGATATTAAAAATACAAAAGAAAGAGGTTACATCTACACTGAATATAATGTTTTTTATTATTATTTTAATACTTCCTCTGTGATTAAATCAGTACCTAGAATATCAAATAATTATTTTTTTACTGGTGATGGCATTATTGATAGAGGATTTAGAAATAGTAGTGTGACATTTTGTCTTATTAATGATTGGAATAAAGCATATCAACAATTAAGAGAGTATACTGATAAATTAGATTTTCCAGTTTATTATGGAAATCCTAAAGTAAGAGATAGTGAGCAATATCTTGAGGTTTATAAATATGATAATTGTTTACATATAACTTATTCTGAAAATTATTTTTGATATTAGAGGGGGGGAGTATTTTAGTTAATTTTATGTGGTTATTTAATAACAGTAGAGAAAGCTTTTGAAAAAATTTTATTTAAGTCATCAGTTGAACGTTGTGCTGAGCGCTTTTTAGAGGCTGTGAGGCTATTGGAATCGAATGTAATTCGAGATACAACCGAAAGGAAAGGGCTACCGCATAGGCTTTTTCTTTAGAACTATTATTAATTTTAGCCATTTATTTTGCTTCTTATTTTTTTTATTTAGATGAATTCTCACATAAAATAAATTTGTTATAAATAGGTGAGCACTTAACTTAATATTTTTTTATTTCTCTTTTTAAAAATTGGTTATATAAAGAGATAAATATGATCTTAAGTATGGTCATTCCAACTATCTTCTTATTTTCTTCTGAATCACCATTGAATAACCACTCCCTTGTTATGTTTCTTATCATTATCTCCTTTTTATGTATTCAATTTATTGTTTTAGTAACATTAGTGATTTTGTGGATTATTTGTTAACCAATTTATTTTATCCAGCTTGTTTATTTGTAGTTTGAATGTGTAATCAACCTATGTTTAACAGATGGTTTGTAGGTCTTTAATAGTGAAAAATTTTATATTTTGATGAAAAAACCAAGAAAACAACTAGTTTGATATGCTCTCATTTTACTTAGTGTGCTTAAATAATCGATAAAAAACAAAGTTATAATTAATCCCCTTGTTTGTATAAGTAAATTAAATAGTACGGATTTTTAAGAAAAAAACAGATGAAAAGATTTACAAATACTTTACTAATAGTTTACAAATGAAATAAGATATCGTTATTATTTTAATGCTAATAATTCATTGAGTAAAAGGAACGTGTAAAATGGCGATATCTAGAAGAAAATTTATCATTGGTGGAACAGTAGTGGCTGTTGCTGCTGGTGCGGGTATTTTGACACCAATGTTAACTCGCGAAGGGCGCTTTGTTCCGGGTACGCCAAGACATGGCTTTGTTGAAGGTACTGAAGGTGCTTTACCAAAACAAGCTGATGTTGTTGTTATTGGCGCTGGTATTCTTGGCATTATGACAGCGATTAACCTCGTAGAACGTGGTTTATCTGTTGTGATCGTTGAGAAAGGTAACATCGCCGGTGAGCAATCTTCAAGATTCTATGGTCAGGCGATTAGCTATAAAATGCCTGATGAAACGTTCTTATTACACCATTTAGGCAAACATCGCTGGCGTGAAATGAATGCAAAAGTAGGTGTTGATACTACTTATCGAACACAAGGTCGCGTTGAAGTTCCTTTTGATGAAGAAGATTTAGTTAACGTAAGAAAATGGATTGATGAAAGAAGTAAGAATGTTGGCTCAGATATTCCATTTAAAACCAGAATTATTGAAGGTGCTGAATTAAATCAACGTCTTCGTGGTGCAACAACAGATTGGAAAATTGCAGGCTTTGAAGAAGATTCAGGTAGCTTCGATCCAGAAGTTGCAACCTTTGTTATGGCTGAATACGCCAAAAAAATGGGCGTTAGAATTTACACTCAATGTGCGGCTCGTGGCTTAGAAACGCAAGCGGGTGTGATTTCTGACGTTGTCACTGAGAAAGGTGCAATTAAAACTTCTCAAGTTGTTGTTGCTGGTGGTGTTTGGTCACGCCTATTTATGCAAAATCTCAATGTTGATGTTCCAACACTGCCTGCATATCAGTCTCAACAGTTAATCAGTGGCTCACCAACGGCACCGGGTGGTAACGTTGCTTTACCGGGGGGAATTTTCTTCCGTGAACAAGCTGATGGTACTTATGCAACCTCTCCTCGTGTTATTGTGGCGCCAGTAGTGAAAGAATCCTTCACTTACGGTTATAAATATCTGCCATTATTAGCTCTACCTGATTTCCCTGTGCATATTTCTTTAAATGAACAATTAATCAATTCATTTATGCAATCAACACATTGGAACTTAGATGAAGTTTCTCCGTTTGAACAATTTAGAAATATGACTGCATTGCCTGATTTACCTGAGTTAAATGCTTCATTAGAAAAATTAAAAGCAGAATTCCCAGCCTTTAAAGAATCGAAATTAATTGATCAATGGAGTGGTGCAATGGCTATCGCACCAGATGAGAACCCAATTATTTCAGAAGTTAAAGAGTACCCAGGTTTAGTGATTAATACTGCAACAGGTTGGGGTATGACAGAAAGCCCAGTATCAGCAGAGTTAACGGCCGATTTATTACTTGGTAAAAAACCTGTTTTAGATCCAAAACCATTTAGCCTTTACAGATTCTAATCGATATAGTTTAGAAAAAACTTCAAATTTGAAGGTGACTCCATAAAATTGGGGGCGTTTATTCAGTAGATTAAAAAACCTGATTTCGATATTTAATCGAAATCAGGTTTTTTATTTTTTATAAAATTATTATTTAAATAAAAGGCGTGTTTTTTGTACTTAGGATATATCTAATTCACGATTATGATTTATTTATATTACATTAATTCATAGAAGGAAAAATAAGTTTATATTTATTTTTATAAGTAAGTCCTAATTTGATAGGTGGGACATAATGAGGAAAACACATTTAGTAGGCATAACATTACTTTTTTCATCAGCTGCATTAGCGACAGAACCCCAAGAAACAAGTGCAATAAAAGAGGAGGTAAAACCTTCACGTCTAATTTAACTATTGTAAGTAAAGATGACCTATCTGGATTAATGGATGGAATTGACGAAGAACGTCAATCTGGTAGCAGTGTAGACGGAGCAGCCATTATTTATGATAAAGATAACCTGAAAAAATACACAACAGTTAGAACGCTTTTTGTTGAGTCTATAGGTGGAAATAATTATTTAGTCACTCTTGCTGTTAAAAATAACTCTGACTCTCTTATCCGTTTAACAAGCTTAAATGAAAAGAAAAATATTTATGCTAAAGATGCTGATGATTTTGTAGAATATTTAGGTGGTATTCAAGAAGATGTAAATATTCCAAGTAAGACAGCGATAAAATTGCGCTTAATTTTTAAAGATGCAGATGATGAACCCATAAAATTGCGTTTTTATGATGAGGAAATTGAATTAAAGAAAAAATAAAATACTTGCGGTTTTATTTTAAACCGTAGATATATACTAGTATTGAAAATTTTTATAAAAAACAAAGAATGAAAATATTATAAATATTATAAATATTATAAATATTTAATTTATTTTATCTAATAAGTAACCAATCTATATTTTCATAAAATTTATTGTTTATTAATAATAAATATGTCCGCATAAAAAACATTGATTGTATCTATGGTTTTTAGAGTAAATCTCTCTTCTTCTATAAAATCACAACTAAAAATCATCTAACTCATTGATATTTATTAATTACACATTCGATATTTAATACTATTGTGTTATTCTAAATTTGACGGATGTTAAAATAACATATAGATATGTAAATTATTTTAAATTTTAAATATCGGAATAACCTTATTAACAGAATTAATAAAAGTAAGTAATGTTACGGTTATCCAACAACTAATGATTAAGTCTTTTCAGTTTATAGTTTGATGGTCTATAAACTATAATTCGGTGTTTTATCGATGTAATCATCTAATAAAAGAAGGAGAGTAAAGGGATGATTAACACCAAAGTTGGGAATAGAATCAAAATGATAAGAAGACAATTGAAAATAACAGAAAATGAGATGTCTAAAAGGTTGGGAATAAGCATGCTACATTATTCTCAATTAGAAGATGGGCATCAAAAAATAACAGTAGATCAATTGATTACTATTTCTTATATACTTGGTGTTACACCTCAAAGTCTTATCTTAGAAGCCACTAAAACAGATTTTATGGTTTTTGAGGATAAGCAGTCGATAACGCAGCCAAGTGAGATAGTTATATTTAGAAAGAAGAAAGTAGTTTAAAAATAGTGTTGTAGTATTGTTTATATTGAATTCTGATAAATATATTGAATCGTTTTTTAGTTGCTTTAATTAAAATTCTATTTCTCAAAACTCAATGAATAATAGAACAAAAGCCATCTTATTATAGGATGGCTTTTGTGTATTTAATGGCAGGATGTTGTACCTGTTATATGATTTATAGCACCGTTTCTGATCAACAGTCTCTGCATATCTTTAAGATTATTTTGGCAAGCATAACTTAACGCACTGTGGTTATAAGAGAATAATGATTTATCTTGCGTTGTAGTAACAAGATTAACATCTGCACCTTTAGAAATAAGGTATCTTACAGTATCAAGACGATTATTTCTGGCTGCAATCATAATAAATGTTTCACCATCGTCTTCTACTCTTTGGTTATTGAGCTCGATATCGCTTCTCATTAAGTCGTGAATTTTTTTTACCACATTGACATTATTTCCTAAGACTGCTGATTTAAAAACATTATAAACATTGTCTTTATCCGTAGCCCAAAGGCTTGCACCTTGAGAGATGAGATATTCTACCATCTCTTCATCACCAATAAACGCAGCCCATCCTAGAGCTGTTTGTTCTAGGCTTCCCGTGTCTTTTGCTTCAATATTTTGACCATTGGCAAGCATCTTTTTAACTTCATTTAAATCACCATGTTTTACAGCATCAAACCATAGTGCATTCTTGCCTGTACTTGGTGAAGTATAGAATACCCGATGTGGTAAACGTGATTTATTAGCCAACTCAATCATATCAGAATAATTTGATTTAAAAGATTGATACTCTGGTGGATTATTTTCATTAATAATCAATGCTTGTGCGCCAAAAGAGATCAATGACAATGAAATAACAAACATTTTTATATTCATTTAAACACCTTACAATCTAAATAATTAATAAAACTTATTACAATTAGTTTATTAAAAATTAATATTTATTAGTGTTGACAATTGAAACAGAATGTAATTAAGGTGTGTTTTAGTAATACGTATTTTTAATAAAGATAAATCTTATTAATTGATTTGTTGCTTTAGTGATTAAATATACGTATTTTTACTTGTATTTTATTGAATATAATGAGAATTATTTATTTTTAGTCATTATATGACAATTTAATCATGTCATACACTGATGGCTTAACACTGTGATTTTATTATTATCTTCTTTTTTAGTTATTAATTTAAAAACTATTCTGTAATAACTCGTTACTTTTTATCGCATTTTCGCCATCTATTTAATGATGATTTTTAATTTATTAATATAAAATTGAGTTATTTAATTATAATTCAGATTGAGTACAGATAATCTCCTTATCTTGATACTGACTATTCTCTACTTTAAATTTCATTTCTAACATTGGGATCTCAATATCATTTTTAATTTTGCTATGGAATTTACATGAAGGGAAATAATTTTCTTTATCAAAAGATAATTTTATATAAAAATAGCCTTTTCCACGGGAAAAAATCCTAAAATCTGCGGAGTGTAACTGATAATCTGAATAACGCTTATCTATTTTTCCATAATCTATTAATGGTAGTCTGTACCTTTCATTACTAATGGTTACGGGGATCTTAGATGTTATTTTGTACATGGTGTTATCACGGTAATCAAGATTTAATGATGTGGTATATTCCTTATCATCAGGTAATGTAAACTCAATCACACCAATATTTTCTTTGGAGAGTAGAAGGTCTTCTTGTGTTAATGTAATTTCTGTTTTCATTATTATAGTTTTTCTGTTTTGGTAATACTTATTTACCTCTTTACTCCTTTCTTGATTTATTCTAATTAAATCTATAGGGCCAATAAAGATAAGTCCTCCATAAGGTGAACCCATAATGCAACCACTTAATAAACTAACAATGATAATAAGGATCAATCTTCTTATAAAGTACATATTTTTCCTTATTTAGAACGCAATAACGAATATCGATTTAATAGTTGTTTAAAATGATTATCTATCTGTTGATATTCATAGTCTGAAACTGCATTTTGTGTTGGTTGCTTTTCAAGTAAGCGTAGCTCTTCTTCTAAGGGTTTAGCTTGATTGAAATGTTGGCGAGCTTTGAAAATAATAGATTTAAGTTCAGAGCCTGTAATGTAATTTTTAGGATTACCATCAAAGCTATCTAACCTTTGGCTTAATCCATCAAGTTCAGTCATGCCTTTAGACCATTGATTGAGTTGTTCATCCGTTGTGGCATTTATTTTTAGATTATTTTTCCAGAGCTGCGTAAATGATAAAAGCTCTGGATTATCTTCATACTGTGCATTCAAATAACTGATTACTTCAAGTCCATAATTTTGTGCCCATGTGGGAGAAAGTAATGCGAGTTCATCTAAACGTTGTTGTATCACGTCAATCTGTTCAGAATTGAGCGTTCTTATTATGTTTCTACCATTTGCGGTTTGTTGTTCAATAAGAGAGCCTGCGTGGGCATTAATGGTTGGAATATAAGGAAATGCATCTGTTAGATTGTTATTTTTTAATTCAGATAACCAAAAATAAAATAGGATAATAAAAAATAAACTACTGGTTAGTGTGCCAATTAAAATCCCTCGCCATAACTCCTGACGATATGTCTTTTTTATGGGAGGCTGTAATGAGATGGAAGAAGATATATAGGTTTTGGGGGGTGTAATACTTTCATGAATATTTTTGGGTGTAGATAAAATCACATCGATAATTTCAGATGGCTTTTCTTCTTTATTGACAGTGGAGGATAATTCAGGAATATTAAAATTACTATCTAATGTGTCTGCATTCTCTAATTGCTGTGCTTGAGTAATAACTAAGTTCTCTAAATAATCAAATTGAACAAGATGTTTAATTTCTAAAGTTTGAAGGTGATGATTGATATTCTTTAATAATTCTTCAATTTGATAAAGAATAGATAAGTCGGAATAGACAAAAGTTGTACCACGAATACCAGAGACTAACTGTTGGCTTAAGGATGAAAGAATATTGATACGAGTATGTGTTTGTACTGGCCATAATGTTTGCCAATGTTGAGTCAATAGTTTATGAATAAGGTAAAGCCCTTCATTTAGGCCATCAAGTCCAGCTTGGTGTTGACGACATACGACAAACCAAGAGGCGGTCTGAAGATCGACACCATTTTGATTAAATAAAGAGATACACAATTCATGGACATACTGCCAATTAATATCTGGGCGAGCTGGATGAAAACGTTTATCAATTTCTTCTTTAATAGCAAGAAATTGATTAAATACACGAGGATCACCTCCAATTGAAAGTGAATCTAAGTAAGAATTCATAGTTGCCTCAGTTAATTTAAGGTCTCAATAATATAAAAATAAATCTAAATAAAGAAAATTAAGAATAAATAGAAAGAAATAACATCATGATAAATAAAATTGTTTTTTTAAATGGTGGAGAAATATTCTTCCATCAGGTGAAAACTCAGTACCATAACGTATAAGTCCTCTTTCATGTAATTCAATATCTAAAGAATAACACAATTTTCCAAATTCATTTTCAGGTAATATACCTAGTGTTACTGATTTTATTCTAGGTTCATATTTTAGTAATGTTGTTGATAATATAGACATTACTTTATGCGAACTTCCTGGTAGTCCTTGAATTATTTTGCTCATATCAGGTAAACCGTAATCAGGCAGATGTTTTAGTGTTCCTGCTCGTGAATTTAATATTCGACGAATATTATCCATAACAGAAAGAATAACCTGATCTTCTTCTGATATAGAATCAACAGGTAACCCACCTGAAAAATAACCCGTTAGCATTTCATAAAGAGAGGGTTGTGGCATCGTTATTTTTTATCCAAAGGTTGTAATGTAAGAGTATTTTCAGCAAGTTCAATTTTTCGTGCTTTATCAGGATCGAGTTCATTTTTAGGAATAACAATTCGCCAGTTATTTTTAGATTCATCTGGTGTGTGAAACATTGTGGCAATAGCAACAAATTCGGTTTCTTTCTCCATTGGCATATCGAGAGAAATAGATTCTCCTGGTCGAATGCGTAGATCTTTTTGTGCTAATAAAGAGGATTTTAAAACATCATTATTTTGATTAAATAGTGAGAGGTAATCACTATTATTAAAAGTATCTTCTGACTTTAGTTGGAATACTCGAACAATAACGGAAAGTGATGAACCATTATCATCGGTATTAAGTGCTTCTCTCGCAATAAAATCCAAATGTAATGTTTTGATTTGTTTATAAAAAATAGATTTAGTTAAAGAGACAGTACCATCACTGATGGTTTGAGTTAAACCACAACCTGCGATTGCAAATGTTACTATAAATAACAGTGCCAATCGGTGGGCGCGAGAAAGAAATGTTTGCGATTTAAAATTGATAATTGCCATATTCATCACTTTTATAATGTTGAGTGCGGGGGGTTAGATATTGGTAAAAGCCAAGTCCAATGGTGATAAAAGACGCTGTTAGTGTTTCAATCGGTTTGTGAGGTCGCATGACCGCGGTTCTACCTAATTGCACGCCTTGGTTTTTAGAAGTACTCAATGTTGCATCAGGTAATAAATTTCTAGGTAATGTTAAACGGAGTCGCGCATTAACCCTTGATCCCAAATAAACGCGAAGTAGTGCCATAAAGTCTTGATAAATACTGCCATCAGGTAACCAACCTTTTGCTTCTTCCTTATTTTCAGTGTGTAGTTTTATTAATACTTGGCTATTTACATCAATAGCATAGCGACCTAAAACGGGCTTATTTTCTAGTGTTATCGGTTGTAAGCACGACATGGTTATGGGGGGGGCGAGCGCAATTCTTCGAGGATCATGAGGCACAATACTGACTTTTGTTGATGGCGCTAATAATTTTACTAACGCGCTAATACCTTCGGCTGTGCGTGTTGGTAAACGTAAGATCCCTAATAGCGCTAAAAAGCGAGATAGGGGGGATTGCACATGATTAGCACAGCCCGGAATACCTAAACCAATTAAGCCATAAAGATATTGCGATGTTTTATCTGATCCTCCTTCCCCAAACGTGGCGGGATAAGAGTATTTTCGCCAGATCCGATAAAACTGAGTTGTAAGGCGATGGTTAAAAATATCTAAAAAATCAGTGAGTGAATCCGTACCATCTCGATATTGTGCAATATCGTCAAGGTAAGATGTTGGAAGTGGTGATGTGATACCATAAAGTCCCAAAAAAGTAGTATGTAAGCTTGGTACTGTACTTTTTCGGTATTTATCTAGAGGATCAATCCCTTTGATCTCTGTCGCAGGAAAGCCCATACCACGATGTGGTCGAAAGCGAATGGGATCGGTTTTTGGATCATGAGAACTTCCTAATTCAGGTAATTCGGGGCTAGTTTTTTCAAGTAATTGACAAAAGCGATAAAAATTCACATAAGGTAATTTTTCGCCTAACGCCTGAATTAACGGGGTAGCTGTGGGTTGTGGCTTTCTTTCCATTGAATTCGTTTTCCTGTTGGCAAGATAATCAGAGTTAATTGATTAAAAAGATGAACATCGGCATAAAGTGCAAAAAAGCGATTAAGCATTTCACCAAATAAATGAATATCACCTTCACCATTAAAGCCATTGCTATCAATCGTGACTTCGATATCAATACCTCGTTGTAAAAAACCTTTTTCAAAGCGTTCAATTAAATGATGTTCAACATGAATAATGGCATCGAGTTTTCGATGGTTCATATCATCATCTCGCCAATCGTAAAGTGCGAGAGTGCCTCGCAGTACTTCAGCATTATCCATCATGTTTAGAAAGCTTGAACCTAAATGGCTTAGCACTCGCCAGTGGAAACGATCTTCTGAAGGAGGATAAAGAGGAAGTGTTGGCTTACACAAATTACATACAGTGAGTGGGATCTGTAAGGTTTGTTCTGTTCTATCAAGCAAGGTACTTTGTAATGCTTTGCGCGGTAATTGCCCATTAGTGCCAGTGAGTTGCAATGAAAGGGTTTCTGGCTGAGTTGCTAAATCAATCTCTTGTTTTTCTCCCCCTAATATAAGCCAAGTATCATGAAGTCCCGTAACACCACGTTTTACTCGGGTATGATAATAACGTTCAGGTGCGTTATGGCGTAACATACCTCCACGATGGCGAAAGCTGGTAAAGGGTACATAAATCGCTTCATTTGTACGTTGAGAGCCATGTACGCTATCAACGCTATAGATTTCAGTGTGTCCATCTTGAACACGACGCGGTCGTAATAAATATTCGCTTTCTAATCCATTAACAGTGAGTGGATCAGCTTCTATATTGAAAAGGTTAATAACGGGTACGCAATGTAAACGGATATTTTCCTCATTTAATGTAAGAGAGTTATCCCATAATGTATTGAGAACAATATCTAATTCAAATTCAGGTGTTTCTTCAGGAAAATGAATATCATCTAATCCATTAAGTGAAACAAACATAAACTTTTCACGGAAAGAAAAATATTCGAGTAATAATTGATAGCCACTAAATGTGGTATCTCCTTTAGGCCAAAGAGTGTCTGTATCCTGAAATCCTCCCGGTGAAAAATAGAGAGGAATTACTATTCTATCTTTTGATTGAGGGAGTTTTAGATAAGTTTTTGCAACTTGCTTAGTTAATGCTAAATGCAGTGCATTGGTTGTCGGAATATCGCCAGATAAATAAAATGAGAGTTTATGAAGGTTAATTTCAGACCAATTAATCATTTCACTGCATTTAAATTTCAGTCGAATAGTTGAACGGCCATCGGGCTCAGTCGTTAAGTTTACAGCGACAATTTTTATTGGATTAAGCGTTAAATCTTGAGTTGTTCGATAATGACAAATCGTTCTTTTAGGGCCAATAGGGCGAGAAAGTACCTCAAATTGAGCAGGGACCTTATCTGCTATTTTCATTTTTTGAATATCTGGGGCCAATTCAATAATTGATAGTGAAGGAATTGTTTGTAAATAGTGAGGCCATAATAAGCTGACAAGACCTTCTGTTAATTCAGGCAAATCATCATCAATTTTTTGTCTTAATTGCCCCATTGAGAAAGCAAAGCCTTCAAATAAGCGCTCAACAAAAGGATCGGGCGTACCTGCTTTATCTAAATCGAGCATCGCAGCTCTATCAGGATGTGCTTGTGCAAACTCTTTGGCAGCTTCTCTAAGATAACGCATTTCTGCATCAAAATAGCGAAGGGTTAAATCGTCCATTAATTTGATACCTTGATTTGTCGAGTAAAAGATTAGGAATATAAAATCGCAGAGCGAACGGGATCGATAACAGTTAGTTCACTGAGTAGTAGCTCCATTTGTTGTTCTATGTGGGACTTATCTGAGGTGTTACGTTGGATTTTTGCTCGGTAAAGATGAAGTTGTCGTGCTTTCACTTCAAAAATATAGTTAGGCTCCCATTGTGTTAATGACATCGAAAGCGCTTTTTTATCAAGTTCTCGTAATAAGTTTAATGCCAGATCGTGACGAGCAAATTGTTCTGCTACTCGCGCCATAACGAGGTTTAATAACCATTTTTGCCTTGAAGTGCTGATATCAGGACGGTGTTGTAGCCATCTTAATGCAACCTCTATACCTTCATTATCCGCTTGAGTGATAGCTTCAGTTTCTAATGCCAGTATCGGTTCATCTTCAGATTGATGAGAGTAACTATTTGATAACCCTTGCATGGCATCAAAATTTTCTTCCATAACATGTTGTTTGATCCAACTTAATGTTACTTCGTCGGCAAAGGGCGTACCGTCTTCCCATGATAATTTTTCTAAATCAGGAAGGCGGATAAGAAACTGTTTTAAATCGTTTTTTATAATGTCAGACCATGCATTCCAAGGAGCAGGTGATTTACTGAGTGCTTGATAGAGATACCATTGCACATCTAACCAAAAATGATTAACACCTTCTGCAAAAAGCTTATCAGCTTGTTCTGCAAGTTCACCCCAACTTTGTTGTAAATAGAGACGTTTAAGTTGTGCTCTTGCATCAGTTCTTGGGGGAGAAAGGCGAGTGCAACCTTGCTGATCTTGTGGGGGAAGTTGATGAAGCGTGTCCCATCTCACTACTTTCATTAGTCTATGTCCTGCTAACCAGCCGCTAGGTTGATTGCGTAAGTAGTTAGCAAGCATTTTAGATTGATCTAATAATTCACGACCTGATTGTATTGTTTCTATTGGCGTGCTTTGTGATAAAGAAGAAGGCGTTGAAGATGGGCTATAAGTAGATTCATTTCTGCTGATATTTTGTGGTACTAATGAACTTGTGCCACCCGATTGAGCAAGGCGTTTTTCGAGTGCTTGATGTAATCCTGCAAGCTGTGGTCTTTCCGCTTCATTCCATGTTTCAAGCTCCGTTTCAATGGTGGCTAATAAGGCGATAATACGTGAAAACTCATGACGATCGACTTCAGGATAAAGAGATAAGCTATCTAAAACACGTTGTCCTGATAACCACTCTAAAGCAGATTTTCTACTCGTGGCTCGGCTAGGTAATAGCGTGTCGTGATAGCGAATAAGCAACCCACTTAAAAGCCCTAAAGAATCGGCAAGTCCGTGTTCACCTTCTTTGTGCAAGCGTGCCCAAATATAATAAGTGACAACGCGTACATCTTTGCAGGAATTGAGCAGTAAGTTTTCAGCAAGTAAACAAATTAGCTCAGTATCTGCGCCAGAGAGCTTATTGACTTCTTCTTTCATTCGCTCAAAGTCATCTTCATAACTGGGATCATCACCCACAGGTTGGTTAGGGGTGATCGGTAATAACCAACGATCCCATAAAGCGATTTGTTGTTGAGCAAGTTGTTGCACTTTGTTTGTATCATCAGCAAAACATGATGAAATTAAGGTATCCAATAAGGACATAGTGAGCGTATTTCCTTTTGAGATAATGTGGAATGTGATTTTATTTAATCTAAGAAGATTTTTTCTGGTAAAACAAAATTGCGTAGTTGCAAGAGTGCGATTGGACCCTCGCCCATTTCAGTTCTTAAGGTGTAATTGAGGGATTGCCCATTTAAGGTTTTCCAACTGACAGAGTAACTACTGGTGCTACCGGCATAAGGGGTAATTTTGGCATCTTCCAATAAACGAATAATGCCCCAGACGCCACGATAATCACCATAAATACGTGTCCCAGTGTTGGTGGTGATCCAGCTGAGTGATGCACCAGAGGCAACCGTATCCGCTGGCCAAACAAAGCGTTGCCATTGCGGTTGTTGGTTATCGTAGATCAGTGATTGTCTATCAATCATTAAATGGGTTTGCATAATGTCGGGTGATGTACCTGGACGTAACTCAAAGTAAAGACGCGCCTCACCATTCGCAAAAACCACATCCCCTAGGTAGCTTAATTTATCTAAGGCTTTTAAGAACTCAGGGTTAAAGGTTAAGCCTTGTGTATTTGTGGTATCGGGTACCCAGTGTGTACCTTCTTTATGTAAAACACCGTTAAGATGAGTTTCAAGGAAGCGCTGGATACGACCATTATCAGGGCGTAGATATTGCGCCATTAACGGTAATGAGATTTCACTTTGCGTATTTTTGAGTGGATAGCGACCACCAAATGCCCTATTCCAGTCATTAACCACGGCATTTCGCCATTGAGTGTTGATACCTTGCGAAGTGGGCGCTAATAACTGTTGCCATGCTTGAGACATGGGCTGTACAAGCAATGTATCCCCAAAGCTATTCCACTCTTGCCCAAAGCTTGCTGCAATCAAACTGCCGTAATCTCGAGTTTCTGATAAATCGACGGTCTTTCCTTCAAAAACACTTCGAGCCAACGCTTGAGACATGGCTTGTGGATCAGGGGCATTAACAACTTGTTGAAGTTTTAAGCGAACTCGAGTCACGCGTGTGAGGTAGGCTTGCAGGCTTAACGCATCACTGTTTTGCGCTGAAGATTGAGGGTCGGTAAAGGCCAGTATTGGCGCAAAAACAGGCTCTAGAGGGCCGGTAAATTCCGCTTTTTGACTAATAACCGGCTGTTGTTCTTTGTTTAATAAATCTTTGGCTGAGTTAACAAAAGAGTCTGCTAGTTTTTCTTGTTGGCGACCCGTTTTGCCTTGATAAGAAAGTGTATTCATTAAGGCAATAATGGGGGATTGTCTGACATCGCTCATTAAGGTGAGTTGATCAATAGTATCGGAGAGACTTTGTGTTTCTCGCCACTGTAAGCCATTGAGGAAGCTTAACCAACTGCCTGAAAAATCATTAAAATAGCGTTCTGTGAGATTTTGCTGGAGTTTTTCAGGTGAGATATCAATATCGGTCTCTTTTTGTGTGTCACTTAACACCCAATCTATTTCTTCTCGCCTCTCATGAACCGCTTTTTTAATCGCGGGTTCAATCGATTCTTCCCATGCTTTACGTGTAAAAATACCGGGTACCGTATCTGCTGAACTTAATAAGAAACTGACATCGGTATCCCCCGTCATATCATCTAAGGTCATATCCGCAAAGTTATGCTGTGCTTGTTGTAAGATTTTTTGGTAAAGCGCAGATTCACCATTACGTTGACCAATTTGGCGAATAAGAATAGTTCGGCTTCCGGCAACTAACGTACGATTAGGCTTGATTGTCCATTCATGGTGATAAGGTAATTGAGAGGCATAGAAGGTTAATAATTCCGTTCCTAATGTTTGCCATTCCCCTTCTTTTAATCCGTTATAGTCAGGCCAAATACGTAATGCACTTTCAGTGAAGAATGCAGGGTCAATACGGGAAGGATCACCCATCATCAAATAGGCTTTTAAGGCTTGATAAGCGGATTGAGCGCCTTCAATTCGTTCCGCACTGTCAGGTGGGAACTGCATAAACGCGTGAAGATAATTTTCAAGATGTTGTTGGGTTGAATCGCGTAATAACGGCAACATGGATTGGCTATAAACCGGCCATAGATGACTAAGCAATGCGTTATTACTGCTTAATCCAAATCGTAACCAAAATGGGACAGAAGTTTTCTCTCGATAGCTTAATAAACCGAGTGTTTGTTGTAAGCCATATTGTGCCTGTAGGCGGGCAAATTCAGATTGATGATTGTCTGTTGCCAACTGCGCTTGTTGCTGACTTTGGGTAATTAATTGGCGATTCATAAAATAAGAGACCACCATTCCAATTCCCCACAGCGTCATAGCGATTGCGACGGTATATTGCAAAATACGTTTGGAATTTAGACCTAAAGGCGAGGCTTTTAACTGATAGGGTAGTTGTGAATTTGCTGTGAGAAGCGCTTTCCAATGGGGATTGGATGTCCATTGATTATTTTGTGATAAAGTTGCAGACACGTTATTGTCAACAGGTGTACTAAAGAGCACACCAGCAAACGGTAACGAGCGATAACCTGATAAAAGCGGTGCCAAGTTATTGGCGAGTTTTTCACATCCTTCATGTTGAAGAAAACGCGCTAATGCTAGTAGGTAAGTTTGAGTTGGGTTATGCAAGACAGCGTGTGTACCTTGTTCTATTAATGCCGGTAAAAGCGTTTTCAAGTCATTAGAAAGCGTTTCAGATGTCGCTTTTAAAGGTGCTGAATAAAGAACTGTCGGCGCTTCATTTGTTGTTATTTCACCGTTATTGCTGATATTCCAAAGCCAAATGGGGGCTTGCCAGCGTAACTGACGAAATAGCTGGTGGAAATAACGGCTAGCGGTATCTGTATTGGTCGGATTTAAGTGATTAAATAAGGAATGACCCAGCGGTTGTTGCGATAAGTTATTTTCTGACACCCAAATAACCGCATCGAGCGGACGACGTCGGCGCAGTTGTTTTAAATCTTGAATTAAATTTTCATCAATACTTTGATGGATATCACCCCCATAGATAAGCAACGTTCCATTGTTTTCTTGCCAGATATCCGTTGTTAGATTAGGAGTGAGTTTTTCGATAGATGTCGAGGTGCCGATGAGGAGTATGCGTATTAAATTTTTTGAATTACGTTGACCATATTGTTTAAATATATCATCAATAAATGAATTATTTTGTTTGTTTATTTCTGGTAATGTTTTTGTATTATATAAGAAAGGTTTACTGAGTAATGGAATGACTTTTTTCCAACCATAAATAAAAAAAGGAAAAGCTAATAATAAAGCAGCCCAACTGGAAAAAGTAAAAAATACAATTTCTTTAGGTGAGTAGTCTGTTTCTAATATTTCATTACCAAAAAGATAATAAAGTATGCTTAACGTAAAAAGGGATATTGTAAGAACAACAGCATAAATAATAAATAAATCCCGAGTTGAAGAAAGCTTATCATTGATTTTCATCTTTGAGAATAACCCCTGCTATATATTGATCGTTACAATATCCAGAAATCCATCCACAACTATTAACATCGTTATGCATGCAGTGTAGAGCAGCAAACGAAATAGCGATAAATGGTGATGAGCAAGTACTATCACCGAAGTAATCCTGTACAATATTGTCGGCTGAATAGAGTGATGTTGATAAAAAAGCATAAGATGCTTGAGTATTAATCGATATATTTATTTCTGGTAATTTCTCCATCCCTGAATATTTAATAATTTGAGACGCTAATTCATTAGCATTTTCATTATTTGATATTTCACAACGATGTAAATGATAGGCTTTTTTATCAGAAAGTATTGTCCATAAAAAACCAGTTTCACTTAATTTACCTGCATTGATATCATCAAAAATATTAGAACCGCCAACAAGGTTGTAATGTTCTGACTTATAATGAAGATAGTAGTTATCAATAATGATATCTAAAGAATCTATTGAATCGATAAATATGGTTTTTAATGGTGGTAATATATGATGACCTTTTAGATGTTCAATAAATTTATTTAGACTATCTTGACTACCTTTCCAGTAAAAATTATCTATTTTGATATTATCAATATTGTTTTCTTCAGTATTTATAAAGTGATTAGCTAGTAATTTAGCAATCATTTCTTCTCTGTTTTTTTTATCTCCGATGAGTGCTGAACAGGGAATGCACTCTTGCTCTTCCTCTATTATAGAAGATGGAGGTATTGGTTTATCTTTTAAAGCCTGATGCCATTTATATTGGTTTTCACCCAAAGAGCCAATAACAACTGAATTTTTTATTGGTATTGAAGCACTATGGTATAACCACCATTTTTTACTGTCTTCATCAAATTGTTTTTTAAATAACTCATTGTTATGATTGTTTAATACTTTTAAAAATAAATAAATTAAAAATAAGAATGATGAAATAAAGATAGGAATGATAACACTAGAGATTAAAATAAAATATTTATTCTCTACTTTACTATTTGATAAAATAATATTAGTGAAAAAAAGAGAGAAACCAATAAATATCAATAACCACTTTAATAGTTTTTTCCAATTTATCGGTTTGTCTTGGGTAAACTCAGGGTAACGCGGAGGATATCTCACGATATATCTCCTGATCTTTTAGAGATAAAGTTAAAATAAATGGGATTAATGCTAATTTAAGCAATTGATAAGACTTTTTTAGTATCAATAACTTGAGTTAAACTATTTATAACACCTTCTGTTTTTTCAACAATAGATTGAGCTATGGCAATTGATTGTACAGGGCCCGCATTTTTAGTAGGTTTAACATCTTCAGGATTAAGGGGAAGTGCTAATCCTGTTATTGCATTTACTACTTCATATTCCATTGACATAACGCCTAATGTACCTGCAAAAGCACTTAGTGCATTTTTAATGTTTTTTTGCCTCACTACATACGCCATACCACCAATAAATGTGGCTATACCAATTAATTTTCCCGCTATTGCGACAGGTGATAAAAATTTATTTGTTTCACTATCAGCATAGATCATTCTATAACTAAAATAGCTTGCCCAAGGTTCTCTAGATTGTAATGCATCATGCATAAACCAAGCACGAGAATCATGAAATTGGTTATCAAATAAATCTCTTGTTAATAATGCATCAGGATCAGGAGTGTTATTTTCTTTAAATAAAGGAAATCCATAACCTTTTTTATAAATATCATCACCACTTTGTTTCATATGAAAATATTCAGCTTTCTCATCGTCAGTATTTACTAAGCACATTATATTAGTTAATAAATTATCGACAGAAAACTGTTTCCAATTTCTGACTTCTCTTCGTTCATCGTAATAGTCCGCTTTAAATTCTTCAGCACCTTCTCTTAATTGTGTTTTACCTAGCATGGGCTCATAAATACGAGGCCCCATAAGATCTCCTGGTGAAATGGTATCTGTACCTTGTTTTATTTTTTCTTTCTGTTGTTCTTCTATCTTCTCTTTAGTTTTCTCCCATTTTTCTTTATCTTCTTTGATCTTTTCAGTGCCATGCTGTAATGCATTTTTATAAAAATCTTGATTAAAAAGATTCATATCGGCATATCTATCGATACGCCAAGCTGTCATCCATGCCATTTGTTTTTCGACGACTTTTTCTAATGTTGTATTTGCACGGCAAGCATTGAAAGTTTCCGAAAAATGAGTAGTAGTCACTTGAGGTAACCCTAAAGTAATTTTTCGCCATGCGTTAAAGCGTTGAATTAGAATTGGGTTGATTTTGAATAAACTAAGTATTTTAGGTTCTACAAGCTCACTCATATTCTTCTTTGAAACTGTTAATGGAGATTTAACTGCCACATTAAGGGGGGAGCCCGCTTGAAATGCTGAAAGATAAAGGTCATGTAAGACGATTTGTGAAGCTAACATTGAAGGATCATTAAAGGCTTTTCCTTGATCTCCTACCAAATATCCCCCTCCAATATCGGAGTGAACACCTGGATAAACCACTTCTTCAATATCGGATATTTTGGGATAACGGCCATAATTATTACCATTAATATTTTTATTATTCACAGATGTATCTGCTTTATTTTTTTCATTCTCCCAATTTGAGGGTCGTCTTACTGTATCTAGAGGAAAACAGAAACGTTGCTCATGAGCAGAAACAAAGTGACGACAGCACTTAATAAAGTTAGGAAAGATTTTTTCACTAGGGAGTTGTTGAGTGCCATTTGCCCAATCCATATGACCTGAAAAGAAAGGTGCTAAATGCACTATACCCACAGAGGGCACCGTATCCAAAATACCAATAAATTCAACTTTTACATTAATACCACATAATTGCTGAGCGGGTTTATCAGCACCTTCAGGGGTATCGAATAACTGTGTTACCCAATTAACAAAGGTTCTTGCTTCCGCCGCGCCACGTGAGAAACCGTAAACATAAAGTTTAATCGTTAAAGTTTTAGGTTTAAGTTGCAATCCTTCAATAATCTCTTTTTTATTAATTAGAGAATGGATAACCGCACGGCGGCGACCTTTACCACTAATAGGAAGATATGTTGGGGTTGCCATATCTTTCAAATACATTCTACATTCAGATATCTCTAACCTCTTATTACCAGAAGCTACACTTAATGTATTGGCTAACATTAATAATGCCCAATTAATACGATTTTCTCCCCCTGTTGCAAATATTAAGCCCATATTAGTAAAATTATATTCTGCTATTTCAGGGAAGGCAGTACCAACACCAGGCATATAATATTTAAAATATTCTCTTTGTTTTTTATCTGGGTTATTTTCATCTTCATACGTTGTTTCAAATAATCGAGTAATATTGGTCGCAGTTTTAGGCTCAGCCGCCATATCTTTTTCTCGATTATTATTGGTGCCATCAAAAAAGAAACTAATATGTAAATTTCGACAGCAGTTATTTTTTACACTAACAAGGCTAGAGTTATGATTTCGTTTCTCTTCTTCTCGTGTTTTATAATTATTCTCTATTTGTTGCTGAGTTAATTTTAATCGGCCTTTATCAGGGAAATGATTAGGTACCCAAACTGGTTCTGCTTTTATTTCTTCAAACATACGGTGGGCTCCTTCATATTATGAGGTTCATTAATTGGGTATTCAGGATGACCATATCCTTTACAAGAGGTAGTGATTTTCACCTCATTACAAGGTAAGAAATGCACTTTGACACTACAAGGTTCATCATATTGTGGGATAGGCACCCAAGCTTCATGACTGGAGGTATTATCGCGTAACTCTTGTTTCCAACGTTGATAAGCTTCTACTTGACTAAATTTAGGGGCAGGAGAGAGTTTATTTTTATCCACTTTATTCCATTGAATATGCGCGACTAAATTAGGACGCCATTTTTCGGGGATCATCACACAACAGACCGTGCCGCCAATACTGCCATAACCTTCATTAATCGAAAAACCGGTAATACTGTATTGAGTGTGGTTATAGCCTTGAAGACCAGCTCCCAAGAGGGAGTTTTCTGGTTTTGCACCCCAAGAGCCCGCATTAGCACAACCGGAAAGTAACAGAGAAATGATCAAGAGCGTGGCAAGTTTAGGGTAAGTTTGCCAAATGGTTATTTTTGAGGACATACGGTGGGCTCCTTCATATTATGGGGTTCATTAATCGGGTATTCAGGATCACCATAGCTATAGCAAGAAGTGGTAATTTTCACCTCATTACAAGGTAAAAAATGAACATCGACACCACACACTTCTTTATCATATTGTGGGAT